>NZ_JBSVXS010000122.1:0-15628 GCF_054070155.1 Pseudomonas sp. SDT291_1_S447 | reverse complement strand
TACAGGGTCATGTGTACACCCGTAGGAGCTGCCGAAGGCTGCGATCTTTTGATCTTCAAGGTTACAGGCCTACAACATCCTCAGCCTGCAAACCCTTCTCGCCAGTAATCACCGCGTATTCAACCTGCTGGCCTTCAGTCAGCGACCGATGCCCTTCGCCGCGAATCGCGCGGTAATGCACGAACACGTCCACCCCGTCTTCGCGCTGGATAAAGCCGTAGCCTTTGGCGTCGTTGAACCACTTCACATTGCCGGTTTCACGTGTTGCCATCTGTTCATACTCCTTTTTTATTATTGAACAGGCTTTTCGCAGGAAAGCCTTTGAGGAACGTCAGCCTGCATCCGACGTCCATAAAAGGGCCCCGGCGACAGACCGCCGAGTATATGACAGGTGCGAAAAGTCTCAACAGGAGATTACTTCGCCGCTTTTTTGCCGATTTTCGTCCAATACGGCACACTATCGATCGCCCGAGCAAACGCTCGGTTTTATCCACTCATGCAGAAGCCGTATGACCCGTTCCCCGTTCCGCCGTCTTGTGTTTGGCACCCTGCGCCGACTGTTGTACCTCTGGGTTCGCTCGGAGACGATCAACCAGTCGTCGTTCACCCTCAACCTCGACCGCAGTCGTCCGGTGTTCTACGTCCTGCAAAACCCTTCGCTGACCGATCTGGCCGTGCTCGACACCGAGTGCACCAAGGCCGGCCTGCCGCGTCCAGTGCTGCCGGTGTCGGTGGGTTCGCTGATTGAACCGGCGGCGTTTTTCTACCTGACGCCGGATCCCGACTGGCTCGGTCGCCAGGACAAACGCGGCGCACCGCCGACCTTGACCCGACTGGTCAGCGCCCTCACCCAGAACGCTGCTGAAGATGCGCAGATCATCCCGGTCAGCGTGTTCTGGGGCCAGTCGCCGGACAGCGAAAACAGTCCGTGGAAGCTGTTGTTCGCCGACAGCTGGGCCGTTACCGGGCGTTTGCGTCGCTTGCTGAGCATCATTGTTCTCGGGCGTAAAACCCGCGTGCAGTTCTCCGCGCCAATTCACCTGCGCGAGCTGATCGAACACAACAAGGGCCACGAGCGCACCGTGCGCATGGCCCAGCGGATCCTGCGCGTGCACTTCCGCAATCTGAAAGCAGCGGTCATCGGCCCGGACATTTCCCACCGTCGCAACCTGGTCAAAGGTCTGCTCAACCAGCCACTGGTCAAGCAAGCGATCCTCGACGAAGCCGAGCGCGAAAACATCTCCGCGGAAAAAGCCAAGGCGCAGGCCCTGCGTTACGGCAACGAAATCGCGTCGGACTACACCTACACCGCGATCCGCTTCCTTGAAGTGGTGCTGAGCTGGTTCTGGAACAAGATTTACGACGGCATCAAGGTCAACCACATCGAAGGCGTGCAGAAAGTCGCTCAGGGTCACGAAGTGATCTATGTGCCGTGCCACCGCAGCCACATCGACTATTTGCTGCTGTCGTATCTGCTGTTCCGCAACGGCCTGACCCCGCCGCACATTGCCGCCGGGATCAACCTGAACATGCCGGTGATCGGCAGCCTGCTGCGCCGTGGCGGTGCATTCTTCATGCGTCGCACGTTCAAGGGCAATCCGCTGTACACCTCGGTGTTCAACGAATACCTGCACACCCTGTTCACCAAAGGCTTCCCGGTCGAATACTTCGTCGAGGGCGGCCGTTCGCGCACCGGGCGCATGCTGCAGCCGAAAACCGGCATGCTCGCCATTACGATGCGCAGCTTCCTTCGATCGTCGCGGATGCCGATCGTGTTTGTGCCGGTGTACATCGGTTATGAGCGCGTGCTGGAAGGTCGCACCTACCTTGGCGAGCTGCGTGGTGCGAGCAAGAAGAAAGAATCGATCTTCGACATTTTCAAAGTCATCGGCGCGCTCAAACAGCGTTTCGGTCAGGTCGCGGTGAACTTCGGCGAGCCAATCAAACTGGCGGAATTCCTCGACGCCGAGCAACCGGACTGGCGCCAGCAGGAACTCGGCCCGCAGTACAAACCGGCGTGGCTCAACGAAACCACCAATCGCCTCGGCGAGAAAGTTGCACAGCATTTGAACGAAGCAGCGGCGATCAACCCGGTCAATCTAGTGGCGCTGGCGCTGCTGTCGACCACGCGTCTGGCGCTGGACGACCGGGCCATGGCGCGGGTGCTGGATCTGTATCTGGCGCTACTGCGCAAAGTCCCGTACTCGCCGCACACCACCTTGCCGGAAGGCGATGGCCGCGCGCTGATCGAGCACGTGAAGGACATGGACCTGCTCGCAGAACAGAACGATGCGCTGGGCAAGATTCTCTATCTGGATGAGCAGAATGCCGTCCTGATGACCTACTACCGCAACAACGTGCTGCACATCTTCGCGTTGCCGGCGCTGCTGGCGAGCTTCTTCCAGAGCGCTTCGCGCATGAGCCGCGAACAGATCCTGCGCTACACCCGCGCGCTGTATCCGTACCTGCAATCGGAGCTGTTCATTCGCTGGACGCTGGACGAACTGGACGGTGTGGTCGATCAGTGGCTGGAAGCGTTCGTCGAGCAAGGCCTGCTGCGTTTCGAGAAGGATGTTTATCTGCGTCCGGCGCCAAGCTCGCGGCATTTCGTCCTGCTGACGCTGCTGTCGAAGAGCATCGCGCAGACCTTGCAGCGCTTCTACATGACCGTGTCCTTGCTGCTCAACAGCGGCCAGAACAGCATCAGCGCCGAAGAACTGGAAGACCTCTGCACTGTCATGGCCCAGCGCCTGTCGATTCTCCACGGCCTGAATGCGCCGGAGTTCTTCGACAAGAGCCTGTTCCGCCACTTCATCCAGACCCTGCTCGACCTCGACGTGCTGCGTCGCGACGAGGCCGGCAAACTGAGTTATCACGAACTGCTCGGCGAACTCGCCGAAGGTGCGGCCAAGCGTGTGTTGCCGGCGGAGATTCGCCTGTCGATCCGCCAGGTGGCGCTGCATCGCAGTGAGGATGCTGCAGATCAGGTCGTCGCCCAACCCGAGACCTGATGCAAACCTGGTGGGAGTGAGCTTGCTCGCGAAGACGGAGTGTCAGTCGACATCTCAGTGACTGAAATACCGCCTTCGCGAGCAGGCTCGCTCCCACACTGATAGGAGAATTCCCGATGAAAAAACTCACCCTGCTTGCCGCCGCCACACTGTTGAGCGCCTGCCAATCGACCACTCCTGCCGGCAAGGTCGGTCTCGACGGTGAAGTGTTCTACCTGCAGCGCATCGCCCTGCCACCGAGCGCGACCCTCAGCGTCAGCCTGCAGGACGTTTCGCTGGCCGATGCGCCAGCCGTGGTGCTGGACGAGCAGAAAGGCCCGGTCAAAGGCCAGGTGCCGTTGCCCTTCCACTTGAGCTACGATCCGGCGCAGGTCAAACCCGGCCATCGTTACTCGGTCAGCGCGCGCATTGAAGTCAACGGTGAGTTGATGTTCATCACCACCGAAAACCACGCCGTGCAACTCGACGGCAACGACCCGCAGCCGCTGAAAATCCGCGTCGACGCCGTTCGTTAATTCATTTTCCGCAGCCCTTTCCGCAACAAGGAAGCCGCCATGTTCCGCCCTACCCTTCGCTTCGCCGGCCTCTGTGCAGGCCTGATGATCTCCGCCAGCGCGCTGGCCCTGTCGCTCAGTGACCTGTCACAAAAAGACGCCACCGGCGGCCTCAAGGATGCCCTGACCCAGGGCGCACAAATCGCCGTCAAGCAACTGGGCACCCCCGGAGGCTTCAGCAACAACCCGGACGTGAAGATCGAGCTGCCGGGCAAACTCGGCAAAGCCGCGAGCAAAATGAAAGCCTTCGGCATGGGCGCTCAGGTTGAAGAACTGGAAACCGCGATGAACAAGGCTGCGGAATCCGCCGTGACCCAGGCCCAGCCAATCCTCGTCGACGCAGTGAAGAAAATGAGTGTGGAAGACGCCAAAGGCATCCTCAGCGGCGGCAAGGATTCGGCCACGCAATACCTCGACAAATCCAGCCGCGAACAGATCCGCGCCAAGTTCCTGCCGATCGTCAAACAGGCGACCGACAAGGTTGGCGTAGCGCAGAAGTACAACTCGTTCGCGGGCCAGGCTGCTGCGTTTGGTGTTGTCGATGCGAAGAGCGCCAACGTTGAAAACTACGTCACCGAGCAAGCGCTCAATGGCCTGTTCGAAATGATCGGCAAACAGGAAGAAACCATCCGCCAGAACCCGGCCGCTGCGGCGACCAGTCTGGCGAAGAAGGTGTTCGGCACGCTCTAAGCTGTCACAACATGGGGGCGAAGGAATTCGCTCCCGTGCTTCCATCCACCTACAGGATTACGTAAAAAGAACACCCACTCCCGCCCCATCTTCCTCCGTTCAAAAACTCGTAACTCGTCTAATCCGTCTAGTGCCGACGCCGCTTCGCTATACGAGCAAGCAAAATTCTCAGCCACATTGCTCGCGGTGAACTCCTTCGCCACTCCGTTTTTGGCCACCTCGTACAACGCGCGTTGTTTTTCCGTGAGTTGATCAAAGAAGCCGCAATTCTTCAGCCTGCGCTCGAACTCTTCGGTGCACCCCACGCTCTTGCGGTAAACATCAGTAAACCCGAGCACCGCTCGCTGGATCACCGAACACTGGAATTCGATGAAGTACGTCAGATCCAATTCATCCGCCTCGGTATGCAGGTATGAACGTCCATATTTCACCGGTGCATTACGCAGTAACAAACTGATCGCTATGTAGCGAAACGCCGCAAACTCGTTCTTGAACATGAACCAGTAAAACAGCGCCCTGGCGACCCGCCCGTTACCGTCGCGGAAGGGATGTTCGTAGCCCAAGGCAAAATGCAGCGTGATCGCCTTGATCAGTGGATGCAGGTAGCTCGTCTCTTGCGGTGAGCCTTCGGGCAGATTGATCCAGTGCGACAGTCGCTCAAGCCGCGACACCAATCCTGCTGCAGGTGGCGGCCGGTGCACCGTGTCGCCCGCCCCGTCCTGAACGACCACCTCGTCATTGGTCCTGAACACCCCTGGGGAATACTGCTCGTCTTCGATACCCTCGACCCCCACCCGATGAATCGCCGCAATCAACTCCACGCTCATGGGTTCGTAACGCCTCTCCCAGGCGAAATTCATCATCCGGTAATTCCCCATCACCATGCGTTCATCCGGAGTGCGGGGCTGGCGCTGCTGCTTGAGCATGTCCTTGGCCACACGCGTAGTGGTTGCTGCGCCTTCCAACTGACTACTGGCAATCGCTTCATCTTCGATCAAGTCATTGAGCAGATAACTGAAATGCGCCCGCTCACCGATCTGGCTGGTCATGTACTCCAGCGCAGCCGTACTGGCCTGTCGATCGACGATGGAGATGGTCTTCTGCGCCAGCGGCGTCAACAGATACTTCCCCCACTGCACAGGCTCACCCAGTGGCAGAAGGTTGATGTACTGGGCCGCCCGCGCCTTCTTGACCAAAGCCCAGCACAGTCTGGCATCCAGCCCCGCCGCCCAGCGATAACGCAACGCTTCAAATGGCAGATAACGACCTTGATCATCGAGCGGCTTGAGCAGCGCAAGATAATCCGCCAGACGATACTTGTGGGGCGGGCGCACCAACAAGTCGAACACCGGGTCGGATCGGCCCTTCAACGGTGGAGGCTTTTTCATCAAGACAAACTCAGAAAGCTGGAAAGCAGAGGCTGGAGTACAACATCCGAGGCAATCTGGCTCAAGATCAGAGCCTTCTGAAAAAGATGTAGGAAGTGGCGCAGGTAAAGCGGGCTATGGGTCGTCAGCTGGAGACTGGTCAGCTGTCAGGCCGCCTTCGCGAGCAAGCTCGCTCCCACAGAAGAGCAAGAGCAGACCGCTTCTGCTCCTCACCACTCAACAGGATGAGCGTTAGCTCGGCTGCAGCTTTTGATCTTAGAGCCCGTCGGCAGGCTGAGTGGAGGGATTGATCCGGGGGTGGGAGCGCAGCGACCGTTCGACGAAGTCGAACACATCGAGAGGAGGTGCAGCGAAGCAAACCGTAGGCGATGCCCCCGGATCGATCCCGGAGCGAAGGAACCCCGAGCCCCAGCGAGCGGGCCGAACGTCAGGGCACAGACCTTTGGTTCCTTTGGGGCGTTTGCCAAAGGGACTCGCTGTAAAAGCGAAACCGCCAGCGGCAGCACCCACAAAAACGGATATTCACCCAAAACCCCAAGAACATGGTCGGCCCGAAGGCCGCCACGTCACAAAACAATCAAGCGTCCTTACGCACCCGGAACCAAGCCGCATACAACGCCGGCAAAAACAACAGCGTCAGCGCAGTCGCAACAATCAACCCACCCATGATCGCCACCGCCATCGGCCCAAAAAACACACTCCGCGACAACGGAATCATCGCCAGCACCGCCGCCAAAGCCGTCAACACAATCGGCCTGAAGCGTCGAACCGTAGCCTCGATAATCGCCTGCCAAGGCTTAAGCCCGGACTTGATATCCTGCTCAATCTGATCCACCAGAATCACCGAATTGCGCATGATCATCCCGGACAACGCAATCGTCCCCAACATCGCCACAAACCCGAACGGCTGACGGAACACCATCAAAAACAGCACCACCCCGATCAACCCCAACGGCGCCGTCAGAAACACCATCGCCGTGCGCGAAAAACTGCGCAACTGCACCATCAACAGCGTCAGCACCACGACGATGAACATCGGCACCCCGGCATTCACCGACTTCTGCCCACGCTCGGAATCCTCCACCGTGCCACCGACATCCAACAGATAACCATCGGGCAATTCAGCACGAATCGAATCCAGCGTCGGCATGATCTGCTTCACTAGCGTCGCAGGCTGCTCCTTGCCATAAATATCGGCGCGCACAGTCACGTTCGGCAGGCGATTGCGATGCCAGATAATCCCCTCCTCAAAGCCGTATTCCAGCGTGGCGATCTGCGACAACGCCACACTGCGGCCGTTATCCGTCGGCACCGCCAGACTCGGCAACAACGACAACTCGGTACGCTCATGCACCGTGCCGCGCAGCAGAATCTCGATCAACTCATTGTCTTCGCGATACTGACTGACACTCGAGCCGGTCAACGAACTCTGCAGAAACTTCGCCAGATTGGACGTGCTCACACCCAACGCCCGCGCACGATCCTGATCGATATTCAGGTACACGACCTTGCTCGGCTCTTCCCAATCCAGATGCACATTGACCACATGCGGATTCTCGCGAACCTTGGCCGCCACTTTGCGCGCCAACGCCCGGACCTCTTCGATGTGTTCACCGGTGACGCGGAACTGCACCGGATAACCCACCGGCGGACCGTTTTCCAAGCGTGTAACCCGCGAACGCAATGCAGGAAATTGCTCGTTAAGCGTTTCGATCAACCAGCTGCGTAGTGCTTCCCGCTCCTCGATAGTTTTCGCCAACACCACAAACTGCGCGAAGCTCGCCGCCGGCAATTGCTGATCCAGCGGCAGATAGAAACGCGGCGATCCGGTGCCAACGTAAGCCACGTAATTGTCGATGCCGGCGTGATCCTTGAGCATCGCCTCCAGCCGTTTGACCTCACCGGTGGTATTGGCCAGCGACGCACCTTCAGCGAGCTTCAGATCGACCATCAATTCCAGTCGATTCGAGGCCGGGAAAAACTGCTGCGGGACGAAGCGGAACAACATCACCGAGGCGATAAACAACCCCACCGTCAGCACGATCACAGTCTTGCGGTGCGCCACGCACCACTCCACCAAGCGCCGAACGCGCTGATAGAACGGCGTGCCATACGGATCAGCCTGACCATCGGCGGTACCGTGTTTGGCCGCATGAATTTTCGCCAGATCCGGCAGAAGTTTTTCCCCCAGATACGGCACGAACACCACCGCCGCCACCCACGAGGCCAGCAACGCGATGGTCACCACCTGGAAAATTGAACGGGTGTATTCGCCGGTGCCGGACTGCGCCGTGGCAATCGGCAGGAACCCGGCGGCAGTGATCAACGTACCGGTGAGCATCGGGAACGCGGTGCTGGTCCAGGCATAACTCGCCGCACGAATACGGTCGAAGCCCTGCTCCATTTTGATCGCCATCATTTCCACAGCAATGATCGCATCATCCACCAGCAAACCCAGCGCCAACACCAACGCGCCAAGGGAGATCTTGTGCAGACCGATGCCGAGGTAATACATGCAGGCGAAGGTCATCGCCAGCACCAGCGGAATGGTCAGCGCCACCACCATGCCGGTACGCACGCCGAGGGAGAAGAAGCTCACCAGCAAGACAATCGCCAGCGCTTCGACCAGCACCTGGACGAACTCGCCGACCCCGGTTTTCACCGCCGCCGGCTGGTCGGAGACCTTGCGCAATTGCATGCCGGCCGGGAGGTTTTTCTGGATGCGCGAGAACTCGCCTTCCAGCGCTTTGCCGAGCACCAGAATGTCACCGCCATCCTTCATCGCCACGGCGAGACCAATCGCGTCTTCGCCCATGAAGCGCATGCGCGGCGCCGGTGGATCGTTGAAACCGCGACGCACGTCGGCCACATCGGAGATGCGGAACGTGCGATCACCGACGCGGATCGGGAAGTTTTTTATCTCCTCCACCGTCTGAAAATTCCCCGAGACCCGTAGCTGCAAACGCTCGCTACCGGTTTCAAAGAACCCGGCGGTAGAGACCGCGTTCTGCTCTTGCAGCGCCTGTTGCACTGCCGCCAGCGGCAAGCCGAGGGTCGCCAGTTTGACGTTGGACAGCTCGACCCAGATCTTCTCGTCCTGCAAACCGAGCAAGTCGACCTTGCCGACATCCTTGACCCGTTGCAGCTGGATCTGGACGCGATCGGCGTAATCCTTGAGCACCGCGTAATCGAAACCGTCCCCCGTTAGCGCATAGATATTGCCGAACGTGGTGCCGAATTCATCGTTGAAGAACGGCCCCTGTATATCCGGCGGCAAGGTCTGACGAATATCACTGACCTTCTTGCGCACCTGATACCAGAGGTCGGGGATTTCCTTGGAATGCATCGAGTCGCGGGCAATGAAGGTGACCTGCGATTCGCCGGGGCGCGAGAACGACACAATGCGCTCGTATTCGCCGGTTTCCATCAGCTTCTTTTCGATGCGTTCGGTGACCTGCCGCGAGACTTCCTGCGCGGTCGCACCCGGCCAACGGGTCTGAATCACCATGGCTTTGAAAGTGAACGGCGGGTCTTCGCTCTGGCCGAGTTTGGTGTAGGACAACGCACCGACGATGGCCAGAAGAAGCATCAGGAACAGTACGATCTGGCGATTACGCAGCGCCCATTCGGAAAGGTTGAAGCGCATCGGGGCTTACTCCTTGTCCGCCAGATTGACCACACGGTTGGAGCGATCCACCGGACGCACCTGCTGACCTTCGAGCAACACATGCACGCCAGCAGCCACCACCCAGTCGCTGGCGTTCAAGCCTTCGAGCACCGGCACGCTTTTTTCGCCGAACGGGCCGATGCGCACCGGGGTTTTCTTCAAGGTGTTGTTGCCGTTGACGACCCAGACGTAGGTCGCGCCGTTTTCGGCGGTGAGTGCCGAGAGCGGCACCGACAGGGAAACGCTGTCGGCCGACTGCACGAAAACACGGGCGCTCTGACCCAGTTCGGCCGGG
Organism: Pseudomonas sp. SDT291_1_S447; assembly: GCF_054070155.1. Classification (NCBI taxonomy): domain Bacteria; kingdom Pseudomonadati; phylum Pseudomonadota; class Gammaproteobacteria; order Pseudomonadales; family Pseudomonadaceae; genus Pseudomonas; species Pseudomonas sp. SDT291_1_S447. The sequence goes on along the minus strand of NZ_JBSVXS010000122.1, from coordinate 6,023 downwards.
ACTTTGCCGCTGGTGAAGGAAATACGTGCAGCAAAGGTGCGCGAGCGTGGATCGGCGGCGGGTGACAGTTCGCGGATCTGCCCGGCAAAGCGCTGGTTCTGTTGCGTCCACAACTCAACAGTGACTGGCTGACCGACCTTGAAGCGCCCGAAGCTCTGCTCGGGCAGGCTGATCAACACTTCGCGCTCGCCGTCGGTGGCGAGGGTAAACACCGTTTGCCCAGCGGCCACCACCTGACCGACTTCCACCGAACGCTTGGCCACCACGCCATCCTGCGGCGCACGCAGCACCGCGTAACTGGCCTGATTGATCGATACGTTGAATTCGGCTTTGATTTGTTTAAGGCGGGCTTCACCGGAACGGTAAAGGTTTTCGGCATTGTCATAAGCCGAGCGGCTGACCATCTGCCGATCCATCAGGGTCTTGTAGCGATCGCGCTCGGCGCGGACCAGATTGAGATTGGCTTCGGCGGCAGCCACCTGGGCGCGGGTGGCTTCCAGTTGCAGACGCACGTCCTGCGGATCGAGTTCGGCGAGTGGCTGATCAGCCTTCACGCGCTGACCTTCATCGACCAGTCGTCGGCTGACTTTGCCGCCAATGCGGAAGGCCAGATCGGGTTCATAGCGGGCGCGCACCTCGCCCGGATAACTTTCCATCGCCTGCGCCGAAGGCTCTGGCTGCACCACCATGGCCGGTCGCACGGTGACTTGCGTCGCCTCTTCCTGACCACACGCTGACAAAAGGAACGCCAGACTCACTGGCAACGCGAGGGACAACGCATGGCGGAACATGGTGACGGACCTTTCGCTAATGGTGCTTGGAATAATTATACTGGCGGGTATGTTATTAATAGCAAACTCACCAGTCCAGTATTAAAAGCGAAGAATGTCGAACAATCTTTCAGCTCCAAACGGCCCGGGCCGCCCCAAGGATCTGGCCAAGCGCCAGGCGATCCTTGACGCGGCGAAAATTCTGTTTCTGAGTCATGGCTACGCCAACACCAGCATGGACGCGGTCGCCAGCGAAGCCGGCGTGTCGAAGCTGACGGTCTACAGCCATTTCAACGACAAGGAGACGCTGTTCTCCGCTGCCGTGGTTGCCAAATGCGAGGAGCAATTACCGCCATTGTTCTTCGAATTGCCCGAAGGCATTGCCGTGGAAAATGTGTTGCTGAACATTGCGCGCGGCTTTCATCACCTGATCAACAGTGATGAATCGGTGAATCTGCACCGCTTGATCATGGCGCTGGGCAGTCAGGATCCGAAGCTGTCGCTGATCTTCTTCGAGGCCGGCCCGCAGCGCATGGTGCAAGGCATGGAACGGCTGTTGACGCGCATTCACGAGACAGGCGCGCTGAGCATCGATCTGCCGCGCAATGCCGCCGAGCATTTCTTTTGCCTGATCAAAGGTGCGGGGAATTTCCGGCTGTTGTATGGCTGTGGCGAGCCTTTGACTGAAGAGGCAGCGGAAAGCCATGTGCAGGAAGTGGTGGCTTTGTTTATGCGCGCGTACAAGCCCTGACTTTTAAGGTGTCTGAGCGGACACCTTCGCGAGCAAGCTCGCTCCCACATTGGAATGCATTTCAAATGTGGGAGCGAGCTTGCTCGCGAATAGGGACAACTCGGTCTCAGGGTTTTAGCGCTTTTTTCGGGTAGATATCGTATCGGCTGGATTTGCCATCCAGCGCATGACTCGGCTTCGGCCCCTCAATGCACGGCGCCTTGCGCGGCCGCTTAACTACCACCCGGTGCGTCGCTAATGCCAAAGCAGCCTGCAACAGCGCCGGCGCGTCCGGATCATCGCCCACCAACGGCCGGAACAGACGCATTTCCTTCTTCACCAGCGCAGTCTTCTCGCGATGGGGAAACATCGGATCGAGATAAATCACCTGCGGCGGCTCACCTTCCCAGTTCTGCATGACCTCGATGGAGTTGCCCTTGAGCAATTTCATCCGCGCCACGATCGGCGCCACGTCGAAATCTTCCGCCGCGCGCGCCAGACCATCCTCCAGCAAGGCGCCAATCAGCGGCTGGCGCTCGATCAGGCTCATTTCGCAACCGAGGCTCGCCAGCACAAACGCATCCTTGCCCAACCCCGCCGTGGCATCCAGTACGCGCGGGCGCACACCTTGGGCGATGCCGACCGCTTTGGCGATCATCTGCCCGCTGCCGCCACCGTATAAGCGACGATGCGCCGCGCCGCCTTCAACAAAGTCGACCCGCACCGGCCCCGGTGCGTCCGGGCCGAGCTGTTGCAGTTGCAAACCCTGCTCGCCGACCTGCAAGGCAAACTCGCCGTCCGCCACTTCAAGCGGCAGGCCCAGGCGCTCGGCCCACTGCCCGGCTTGCGCTTCAAACGTCGGGCCGAGGGCCTGAACATGGATGCGGCAGGCCGCAGGTTGCTCGATCATGGAAAACACGCTCAAAAATTCAAGGAGCGGCAAAAACCGCCGATAACTCATTCAACGCGCATTTTGCCAGAGCTGAGCGTCAACCGAAAAAAATGTCAGGCATTCTTCCCACATCGATTGGCTACATCTCGCCCCATGGCGACTTTAGCCGTCACAACACTCAAGCACTGAGCGGCGTCAGTCACCTGTGGCAGGATTTCTTTGCCCAGGCGCTGGCCGAACAGACGAGTGAAGTGGTGCCTGCCTGCGGCACGTTTCCGCCAGTTGACCTGAGCAGCCCTGAAGAACCGACCATCGGCAGCGAGTTGCACGCGCACATCGTCAGCCAGCGCGAATGCGATGTGGTCGAAACCGAAGTGCGCCCGCCGGAGCCGCTGTTCCTGCCGATCGCCGAATTCGAAATGGACTTGCTGGACAAACCATTCCCGCCGTTCCCGCCAGAAGAACTGAAAGCTCAGCAAGAGCAACAGGATTTCGACAGCAGTTGGGTGCGTCCGGTTGTGATCAACAATGGTCAGCCTGTTCCAGAGCCCGGCCCGGCCCCGCAGAAGAAACCGCTGTACCTGCCGATTGCCGAGTTCGACCTCGACCTGATGCAGAAGCCTTACCCGCCGTTCCCGCCAGAAGAAATCGTCGAGCAACAAAAGGCGCTGGACTTCGATAATGGCTGGGCCCGCCCGATCGTTCTGCAGAACCTGCGCCTCGCCGCTTAAACCTCAGCGACACACGCTCCAGCGCCCGACATCGACATGAAAGTGATTGCGGTGGGCGGCGTTGTAATCCGGACTCAACACCACACTGAACGCCTCGCAGGCGCCGTCGCGCAGCTGACGGAGAAACTGCGCGTCCTGATTTTGCTTGGGCCAGTCCTTGAGCACGCTGACCGTGCGACCATCGGCCAGACGAAACCCGGCGATGTCCAGCGCATCGGCACTGGCATGACGGCTGAGCGCGCCGCTTTCGCGGTTGTAGACATTGCGACAGGCGAAGCTGCCGAGGTGATCAACCCGCGCGACCTTTTGCCCGTAAACGGATTGAGCGGCGGGTTGCAGCGTGTGGTGTTCAAACATCGCGTAGGCCACCGCCAGCGGACAACTGGCGAGGAAACTGCTGCTCAGCGCCACCTCACCGCCCTGTACGCGTAAGGCGCCGATCAGCGGGCACTTGGCATCGGGGCTGTCGGATTGCCGCGTGACACGAAGATCCGAGCTGTTCAACGCCTGTGTGCAGAACTCAGGATCACTGCGCAAACGCATCAGCTTGTAGCCGGTCAGCCAATTGGGGGCGGCTTTCACGTCCAGCGGTGCCCACGGATTCCACTGCGGTGGGACTTCAAGCCAACCGCGCCAGACACTGACCGCAGCGCCGCCAATCATCAGCAGCACCAACCAGAATATCCACCGCCCCATGTTCAGCCTTTGAAAAACTGGTTGGCTTTGGCGTACGGCATCGACTGCGAGGTAAACCCGAACGTGCCGGATTGCTGGATCTCTTCAGCGGCACGGAAGAACTCGCCGAACGCCGCCAACGCCAGCGCCGAACCAGTACTGATGCGGCGCACGCCCATTTCTTGCAGCTCCTGCACGGTCAGTTTCAAACCGCCGGACATCAGCACATTGACCGGTTTCGGCGCCACCGCGCGTACCACCGCCAGTACTTCTTCGGCATTGCGCAAACCTGGCGCGTACAACACGTCGGCGCCCGCTTCGGCGAAGGCCTGCAAGCGGCGGATGGTGTCGTTGATATCAGGATTGCCGTGCAGGTAGTTTTCCGCGCGCGCCGTCAGGATGAAGGGGAATGGCAGCGTGCGCACCGCGGCGACCGCAGCCTCAATGCGCGCCACTGCGTGTTCGAAGCAATAGATCGGCGCATCCGCGCGGCCCGTGGCGTCTTCGATCGAGCCACCGACCGCACCCGCCTCGGCTGCGCGAAGCAGGCTTTTAGCGGCCTCGGCTGGATCATCGGAAAAACCGTTTTCCAGATCCACCGCCACCGGCAAATCGGTGGCCGCGACAATCGCGCGGACATTGGCCAGGGTCTCGTCGAGACTTAAAGCACCATCGGCCTTGCCCTGGGAAAACGCATAACCGGCGCTGGTGGTTGCCAAGGCCTGATAGCCGAGGCTGGCGAGCATTTTCGCCGAACCGGCATCCCACGGATTGGGAATGACGAAAATCCCCGGACGTTCATGCAGGGCTTTGAAGGCATGTGCTTTAACGGCTTGGGCATCCATCAGCAGGCTCCAGGGCAGAAAAAATCCGCTTCAGAGCAGGTCAAGTTGCTCCGCAGCGGGCTCTCTGTATAGCTCAGGCAGCGCTGGCAGGCCAGGCAAACGTTGCATCAGTTGTGCGTGAAAACGTTGCGCCAGTTTTGCCGCCAACAGGTTGTCGGCGGTGTGCAGGAAGATATACGGCGTGCGGCCCTCTTCGATCCACTCGGCGATCTTCGCCACCCACGGCACCAGGAACGTATCGTTGGCTTCAAGCTCGGGATGGCCTATGAAGCGCACTTGCGGAAATTGCGTAAATGCCGCCGGGCGCGTCGGCACTCGCGGCTTTTTCGATTGCGCGTGGATCACCGAGGACTCGGTCGACAGGCAGCTGAACAGCGCACGCGGATCGAGGCAAATGCGTTCAACGCCACGATCCAGCAACAGGCGATTGAGCAAGCGTTCGCTCTCGCCCTTGGCGAAGAACTGTTCATGCCGCACTTCCACCGCCAGCGGGCAATCCAGCGCATCGATGAATGCCGCCAGTTCCGGCAATCGGTGTGGCGTGAAGCTCTTCGACAATTGCAGCCACATCGGCGAGACGCGCTCACCGAGCGGTTTGAGTAATTGCAGGAAGGTTTCGGCGGCGGTCAGTTGCTCGCGCAGATCACCGCTGTGGCTGATGTCGCCAGGAAATTTGGCGGTGAAGCGAAAGTGTTCGGGCATCACCTCAGCCCAACGCTGCACCGTGGCGGGCGAAGGACTTGCGTAGAAGGTCGTGTTGCCCTCGACGGCGTTGAACACTTGCGAATAGAGACTGAGGAAATCGGAGGTTTTGGCGTCTACCGGGTACAGATATTCGCGCCAGGCGTTCTCGCTCCAGGACGGGCAACCGAGGTAGTAAGGCAGATCCATCAGATGTACAGATCGAGGCCCAGCACGTCTGCATCCCAATCGACAAAACCGGCGGTGCTCAGGTAGCTGGCCAAGGCCATCGCTACGCTTTTTTTCATCGCACGGTGGTAGATCATGTCCTGTTGGCGGGCGGGCAGATTGCTCAGGCGTTGCGCGGCAGCTTTGGCGGCAGCACGGGCAGCCAGTTGTTCTTCAGTCGGAAATTCGATCTCACCGTCGATATCGTCGACGGACTCATCCACAGTCACATGGCCTTTGCGAGGCTTGCGCTTGATGGGGTAGGACTGAGAGGAAAGGCCGTCTATACGCATAAATTCATGCTCGGTATCGATGATGGCAATTTAGCGGCACTTGACCGACTTAGCAAACCGCCGAGTGATAACTAGAACACATAAAGCGCAAAAGGTTTAAAGCGAGGGGTTAGAAACTGACGATTGGCTTCAGAAGATCAAAAGATCGCAGCCTTCGGCAGCTCCTACATTTGGAATG
>NZ_JBSVXS010000121.1:0-15763 GCF_054070155.1 Pseudomonas sp. SDT291_1_S447 | reverse complement strand
AATATCAGGCAAAAGTCAGTTGAGGGCTTCCCCTCAACCATAGAATCTCCCACATTGGAATGCGTGCTCTTGTGGGAGCGAGCCTGCTCGCGAAGGGCGCACCACCGATTCAGGCAATGTCGCTATGCGCAAACTCCTCCCCGAGAAAATCAATCAACGTACGCACCGACGGCAACAACCCGCGCCGCGATGGGAAAATCGCATGCACCACCCCGCACTTGGGCGCCCAACCCGGAATCAGCTCGACGACGCGTCCGGCGGCAATGTCCTCTCGCACGACTACGCTCGGCAGATGCGCCACGCCAACGCCGGCAATCACCGCCTGGCGCAAGGCAATCAAATCATCGGTAACCATTCGCGGTGTATGCCGAATCAGCGCCGTGTTGTCATTCGGCCCGAGCAGCTCCCACTGATACTCGCGCTGCGCGGCGCCCCAATGCAGGCTCGGCAAACCATTGAGGTCGGCGGGCGAGGGCGGTGACGACAGGCGTTCGACGAACTGCGGGCTGCCGACCACCGATTGTGTGCTGTTGCCCAGCACCTTCATGACCATGTCGGTGTTCTCCAGTGGTGGAAAACGCACCCGCAACGCAATGTCGAATCCTTCGTGAATCAAATCGACCCGGCGGTTGGTGCTCTCGATAAACAACTCCACCAGCGGGTACTTGAGCATGTAGCGCGTGAGCATCGGCCCGACCCAGGAGTTGAGCAGCGCCGTCGGGCAACTCAGACGCACCAGACCTTGAGGTTCGGAGCGGTTGCGTTCGATCAGCTCGGCGGCGCTTTCGGCCTCGACGCGCATGGCGAGGCAGCGCTGGTAATAGGCCTGGCCGATTTCGGTCAATGAACAATGGCGGCTGGTGCGATGCAGCAAGCGCACGCCGAGGCGTTCTTCCAGTTCGGAAATCCGCCGGCTGAGTTTCGATTTCGGCATGTCCAGTGCGCGCCCGGCGGCAGCGAAACCATGATGTTCGACCACTTGGGTGAAGTAGTAGAGGGTGTTGAGGTCTTCCACCATCGTTCTCCAGATAGAACGCTAAGGCTGATTTTTGCAGTCTAGTGCATTAATGGTCATGGATTTAAGCTTGATCCATCGCATCACTCAACCCAATTGGAGACAACCATGAAAAACATCATCGGTATCTACACCAGCCCGCGCGGCCATTGGGTCGGCGATGGTTTCCCGGTTCGCACGCTGTTTTCCTACGACAACCTGGGCAAACACATCAGCCCGTTCCTGCTGCTCGATCATGCTGGTCCCGCCGATTTCACCCCGACCACCGAGCGGCGTGGCGTTGGTCAGCATCCGCACCGTGGTTTCGAAACCGTGACTATCGTTTATGAAGGCGAAGTGCAGCACCGCGACTCGACCGGCAGCGGCGGCGTGATCGGCCCGGGCGATGTGCAATGGATGACCGCCGCTTCCGGAATCCTCCACGAGGAGTTCCATTCGGAAAACTTCGCCAAAACCGGCGGCAAACTGGAAATGGTCCAGCTGTGGGTCAACCTGCCGGCCAAGGACAAAATGGCCGCGCCGGGCTACCAGACCATTCTCGACCGCGACATCCCGAGCATCGTGCTCAAGGACAACGCCGGCAGCCTGCGGCTGATCGCCGGTGAGTTCGATGGCCACACCGGCCCGTCGCGTACCTTCACGCCGATCGACGTGTGGGATCTGCGCCTCAACGCCGGCAAATTGCTGACGCTGGATCTGCATGAAGGCCGCAACACGGCGCTGGTGGTGTTGAAAGGCTCGGTGCAGGTCAATGGTGTGGAAGCGGTGCGCGAAGGGCAGTTGGCGCTGTTCGAACGTGACGGCCAGCAACTGACTCTCGAAGCCAGCCAGGACGCGGTGGTGTTGTTGCTCAGCGGCGAGCCGATCGACGAACCGATCGTCGGCCACGGCCCGTTCGTGATGAACACCGAGCAGGAAATCCACCAGGCCTTCGCCGACTTCCAGTCCGGCCGCTTCGGCCAGATGCACGCTTAACGCACCACCACTCCGCTCTACACAGGATGCGTAGGCCGGTTCGCAGGCCAGGGATGGCTGTTGCCTATAGAAAAGAGGAAACGCCCATGAATACTGTCAATGCAGCGAACTTCGACGGCCAGAAACCGACCATCGATGCCAGTGACGCAGCGATGCTGCTGATCGACCACCAGAGCGGTCTGTTCCAGATCGTCAAAGACATGGACGTGCCGCAACTGCGCGCCAATGCCATCGCACTGGCCAAAGCCGCGACCCTGCTGAAGATGCCGGTAATCACCACCGCCTCGGTACCGCAGGGGCCGAACGGGCCGTTGATTCCGGAAATTCACGAAGCCGCGCCGCATGCGCAATACGTGGCACGCAAGGGCGAAATCAATGCCTGGGACAATCCGGAATTTCACGCAGCGGTCAAAGCCACCGGCAAGAAAACCCTGGTGATTGCCGGCACCCTCACCAGCGTCTGCTTGGCGTTCCCGTCGATCGCCGCCGTGCACGAAGGCTACAAGGTTTTTGCCGTGGTCGACGCGTCCGGCAATCACTCGAAACTGGCCACTGATCTGACAGTTGCCCGTTTGGCCCAGGCCGGGGTGGTGCCGATCGACATCATGGCTACGCTTTCCGAGCTGCAAGGCTCGTGGAACCGTCCCGATGCCGAGCAGTGGGCGGCGGTCTACGCCCAGGCCATGCCGCATTATCAATTGCTGATCGAAAGCTACCTCAAGGCTCAGCAAGTCGCGAACGAACACGAAGTGCTGGATTCCCAGCGCTGATCGAGTCTCCTGATGCCGACGCCCGTCGGCCTCTACCACCCGCGAGGATTACTGCAATGACCACTCAATACAAACGTCTGGACAAGAACAACGCCGCGGTGCTGCTGGTCGACCACCAGGCCGGGCTGCTGTCGCTGGTACGCGATATTGATCCGGACAAATTCAAGAACAACGTGCTGGCCCTGGCCGATCTGGCCAAGTACTTCAAGCTGCCGACGATCCTTACCACCAGTTTCGAAACCGGCCCCAACGGCCCGCTGGTGCCGGAACTGAAAGCACTGTTCCCGGACGCGCCGTACATCGCCCGCCCGGGGCAGATCAACGCTTGGGACAACGAAGACTTCGTCAAGGCAATCAAGGCCACCGGCAAGAAACAGTTGATCATTGCCGGTGTGGTCACTGAGGTTTGCGTGGCATTTCCGGCGCTGTCGGCGCTGGAAGAAGGTTTCGATGTGTTCGTGGTGACGGATGCGTCCGGTACGTTCAACGAACTGACCCGTGAATCGGCGTGGAATCGCATGTCCAGCGCCGGTGCGCAATTGATGACCTGGTTCGGTCTGGCCTGTGAGCTGCACCGCGACTGGCGCAACGACATCGAAGGGCTGGGCACGCTGTTCTCCAACCACATCCCGGACTACCGCAACCTGTTCACCAGCTACAACAGCCTGACCAACGGCAAATAACCCAGGCCTTACGCAATACCTGTAGGAGTGAGCCTGCTCGCGATAGCGGTGGGTCAGTCAAAGAGATTTCGACTGATAGCCCGCCATCGCGAGCAGGCTCACTCCTACATGGGGTTTGTGGTGTTTTGGCGCGGGTGTTCATGCTCTGAAATCAATTGCTCCTACACTTGCTCAATCTGTGCGATCTTCTCGCGATTGGCCCCCGTCGGAGTTGTTTGATGCTGTCTCTGCTCACTGAACACCCGTTGTTCTGCGCGTTGATCCTGATCCTTCTCGATCTGGGCCTGTGGCGTCTGATCAGTTCCCATGGCAGTGAGTGGAAACTGCTGGTGCGGGTGCTGATTTTCACTTTGTTCAGCGTGCTGCTGTTCAACGAAGGTCTCAACCCGATGGAGCCCGCACCGTGGGCCGACAACGTGCCGCTGCATCTGGCGGCGACCGGGTTGCAGATTGGCTGGTGGTTGTTCGGTGCGCGCACCCTGACGGTGTTGATCGGCGCGGTAATGATGCAGCGAGTCGGCCACACCGGGCGGCTGTTGCAGGACTTGCTCGGCGCGGTGATTTTCCTTATCGCGATAATTGCTGCGCTGGCCTACGTGCTGGATCTGCCGGTCAAAGGTGTGCTGGCGACGTCCGGTGCGCTGGCAATCATCGTCGGTCTGGCTTTGCAGAGCACGCTCAGCGATGTGTTTTCCGGGATCGTCCTCAACACCACCAAGCCGTATCAACTGGATGACTGGATTTCCATCGACGGCACCGAAGGCCGAGTCACCGATATCGATTGGCGCGCCACTCGCCTGCAGACCAGTCAGGGCAGCATGGCGGTGATCCCCAACTCGCTGGCGGCCAAGGCGAAGATCATCAACTTCAGTCGGCCGAGCAATATGTTCGGCGTCGCAGTCAGCGTGCAGGTCAGCCCGCATGCGCGGCCCAGCTCGGTAATCGATGCGCTGGAGCGGGCGATGCAGGGCTGCCGCCAGTTGCTCGATACTCCCGCGCCCAGTGTGGCGCTGAAAAGCTCCGGCAGTAGCGGTGCGGAATACGAGATCAGCGGTTTCGTCGCCTCGATGGGCGAGAAGCGTGTGGTGCGCAATCAGTTGTTCGATCTGGCCTATCGGCACTTACAGGCGTCCGGGGTGAGTTTGCTATCGAGCAATGAAACCGGTGCGCCAGCCAACCTTTCGCGGCCACGGGCATTGCTCGACAGCTCGCCGATTTTCTCGACGTTGCGCCAAGAAGAGAAAGAAACCTTCAGCCAGAACATGACCCTGCAAACCTTCCGTGCCGGCGAGACGATTCTTGAGGCGGGGGAGGTCAGCGATCACTTGTTCATTATCGAGTCGGGTGTGGTCACGGTGACCTTGACCCGCCATGGCACGCCGTTCGAGTCCGGGCGCATGGGCCCCGGCGAAGTGATCGGCGAGGCCGGCATACTTTCCGATTCTTCTGTGCCGGCCAAGTTTGCCGCGAAAACCTTCTGCGCCCTGTACCGCATCGAGAAGACTTACCTGAAGCCGTGTCTGGACGCTCGCCACGATATCAGCGATGCCATGAAAACCTTGCTCGATTACCGCCTGCACAAGGCGCAATCGCTGACCGAGGAAACGCCGGTGGTTGCACCGAAAAAAGGCTTCCTGCAATGGCTGCGCAATCGCGCCTGAGCATTACCGGTCGCGGGCGAGTTTCTGTTCCAGTTGTTGGCGTACCTGCGGCCACTCGTCGTCGATGATGCTGAAGCGCACCGAGTTGCGCTTGCGTCCGTCCGGCATGATCCGCTCATGACGGACGATGCCTTCCTGCTGCGCGCCAAGGCGCAGAATCGCGTTGCGTGACTTCTGGTTGTTCTCGTCGGTGGTGAACTGCACACGCACGCAATCAAGCACGTCGAAGGCGTGACACAGCATCAGGTACTTGGCTTCGGTGTTGACGAAGGATTTCTGCCAACTCGCGGAGATCCAGCTGCTGCCGATTTCCAGCTTGCGATTGAGCGGGTCTATTTTCCAGAAGCGGGTTGAACCGATCACTTCCCCGGTGTCTTTCAAGACAATGACAAACGGCATCACGGTACCGGCGTCACGGCCATCGAGGGCTTTTGTCAGGTAGCTGTCGACGGTGCTTGCTGAAGGCACGACCGTGACGGTGAGATTCCACAGCTCGCCGTCGGCGGCCGCGTGGAGCAGGGCGGCGGCATCGGCATACTCAAGCGGGCGCAGAAGAATGCGCTGACCTTGCAGCGTGGTTTTCATAGCGATCAGGTCTCGGCAGTGCGGGCGAAAGGCGAGCGCCTATTACGCCGCACCGGGTGGATCCGATGCAACCGCCACGATGTTCACGAGGTCACAATTTTCACAGCCCACGGGCAGGAGCCTGCGCCGATGAAAAACCTGCGGATCGCCACCTACAACGTCAACGGTTTACGCGCGCGTCTGCCAAATCTGCTGGATTGGCTCAAGCGCGAACAACCGGACATCGCCTGCCTGCAAGAACTCAAGTCTGTCGACACGGCATTCCCCGCCGCAGAGCTGGAGGCCGCCGGCTACGGCGCGATATGGCAGGGCCAGGCTTCGTGGAACGGCGTGGCGATTCTCGCCCGCGACGCGCAACCGCTGGAAAGTCGTCGCGGTTTGCCCGGCGATCCGGATGACAAGCACAGCCGTTATCTGGAAGCAGCGGTGCACGGCGTTCTGGTCGGGTGCCTGTACCTGCCCAACGGCAATCCGCAGCCGGGGCCGAAATTTGATTACAAACTGGCCTGGTTCGAACGGCTGATCAGCTACGCGAAGGACCTGCAAAGCAGCGATCATCCGGTGGTGCTGGCCGGTGACTACAACGTCGTGCCCACTGATATGGACATCTACAACACCCGCTCCTGGCTCAAGGATGCGCTGCTGCAACCTGAGAGTCGCGAGTGTTATCAGCGCTTGCTGGATCAAGGCTGGACCGATTCGCTGCGGCATCTGTATCCCGAGGATCGCCTCTACACGTTTTGGGATTACTTTCGCCAACACTGGCAAACCAATTCCGGCCTGCGCATCGATCATCTGCTGCTCAACCCGGCGCTGAGTCCTTATCTGCATGAGGCCGGCGTAGACGCCTGGGTGCGCAACGAACCGCACGCCAGTGACCATGCGCCGACGTGGATTCGTATCGGCTCGCGCAAGAAACGCTAGCGGGCGATTGGCGAAATCAATTGTCGAAAACAGTGCCCGATCCCGTATACATGGCGACCATCAACGCAGTGACCTGCGGCCCCATGCATAAGGATCGAGCAATGAGTGAGCCACGCCTGACGAATCTGAAGCTGTACCTGCAACGCCTCGGGTTTGATGCCCCGCCGGCGCCCACGCTGGAGAGCTTGCGATTATTGCAACTGCGCCACACCGGCGTGTTTGCTTTCGAGAATCTGGCGACGATCACCGGGGCGCCGGTACTGATAGATCTGCCGTCCATTGAAGAAAAAGTTCTGCTCGGTGGTCGCGGTGGCTACTGCTATGAGCTGAACAATCTGTTTTTTGCCTTGTTGCTTGAACTGGGCTTCGACGCACGCGCTATCAGCGGGCGTGTAGTGATGAATCAGCCGGAAGGCAGCTGGACGGCGCGCACGCACCGCTTGAGCCTGGTGACCATCGACGATGTGCGCTACATCACCGATGTCGGCTTCGGTGGCATGGTGCCGACTGCACCGCTGCTCCTCGACACCGAAGCGGAGCAACCAACGCCACACGAACCTTATCGCATTGAAAAACAGGCCGACGGCTACATGCTGCGTGCCAACGTGGCGGGGGAATGGCGATCGATGTACCTGTTCGATCTGCAACGCCAGGAAGACATCGATTACACCATTGGCAACTGGTACGTCTCGACACATCCTGAGTCACCGTTTACCCAGCGTCTTATGGTTGCGCGTACCGGTGAGGGCTGGCGCAAGACGCTGAACAACGGCAGTTTCGCTGTTCATCGCATGGGCGCCGAGAGCGAGCGGCGTGAGGTCGCGGATGTAGAAGATCTACTCGGCCTGCTTGAGGTTGAGTTCGGGATACGGGTCGCGCGCCCAGAGTTGTTGAGGCCGGTGCTCGGACGCCTTATCCAGCCTGGTCAGGGATCCTCAGCGTAAGCATCGACCTGGATCGTGAAGCGATTGATCCTGGCCCACGACTCCCGTTGCCTGACCTCTGTTTCCTCTGAGCCAATGCTGATCAGGTAGTTGATGCCTGTTGCTGGATCTCTGAAACCATTTTGGGTCGAGTCCCAGACACAACAGGCGCGCGTGATCGGCGAAATCCCGAAGTGCTGTTCAAGGTACTGTTCGGCTTTCGAAGCATTGGCCCCGGATACTTCGTAGCTGGCTGAAAATGGCTGGCCCATGCGATCAAGCGCCTGTTTGCAGCCTTTGAATTCAACAAACGATGGCTTGTCTGCGAGCTTCGACAGAAAGTCATCACAGCCAAAGTCGGCACTGGCGCTGTTGGCAATGACCAGCAACAGCGCGGGTATCAATCGGATAAGTAGAAGCTGTTTCAATTATTTCTCCACCAGCAATTCACCGACATATTTCCCGCCTTCACCTTTGACTCGCCGGCAGATCAGGTAGTCGTAAACATCGTTCCATTTGATCAGCTCATAAAAGGTTACACAGCCGTCGGACAAATGGCCGACGTGGATGTAACGACTGCTGTTGCCTTTTGTGCCTTGCAGTTCAATGGGAAACCAGACGTCGGTGCAATGCAGATTACCTTGTGCCTTGTAGCCACCTGTGGAGATATTTCCGTGGGAGCGGTCGGGTGCCATGATCCGGTGGCGTCCGGGAGGAATCGGGGTAAATTCGCCGCCCCACTGGCTGTTCAGCGTCACCTTCGCCGTTTTGCCATTGAAGCTGACCTGTGCCCATTGCTGCAGGAGTTTGCCTTTGAACTCCGATATCGCATGGGCCGGTGCTCCGGTGTACTTGACCTTGACGGTGGCCGGCGCTGTGGGCGGGGTGTCCATCAGGTACTTCAAGGCATTTTCGGTTTTCAGGCTGGCCGTCTGCCCGACAAACTCAGAATTGCCGTCGGCGATGCGGAAGTAGGTCCGACCACCGGATTCCTTGGTGAAGGTCACTTTGGTGTATTCGCAGAGGGCGACAAGTGTGCCCTTAGGCTCGAGTTTGACACTCAGCCAACCGTTTTCGTCAGCCCGTTTGGTGTATTTGGTGACAACGACCGCCGGATGCGTACTGCCACCCTGTCGGTTCGAGGGAGCCTGGTTATTGTTGAGGATTGCCTGCGCCATGCTGGTTACAGCTCCTTTCAGGTGAATTCAGCCGCTGGTTTTTTTCTGCTCAGGCTAGGTCGTCAGGCTCCAGATGCAGCATTTCGCTCGCGCGGGTCGACACTCTTTGAGTCAGTCCGCGCTCATTGGTGACACCGCGGATTACCTTGCCCGACGCGGTGGTGATCTTGTAAGCGAAGTCGGGTACGGGCTCGCCATCGGCGTCCAGCAACGTGAACTGTTCGTCGAAACCCAAGTTGATCGGCGGAACGGGGCTGATCGCTGCGCCACCGCCGCTCTGGCCAATGATGACGGTGCCGGAACCGCCGACGATAACGTCGCCGTGGCTGCCCAGGCTGCCTTGCGTGGCGGCGTTTTTACCATTGATGAAAACGGTCGCGGAAATGTTGCCGTTGATGGAGCTGCCGCAAGAGGCGGGGTCGCCGAGGCGCGCGGCTGGCAAACCATCGAAGAATACGTTGGGGGAGCCGGCAACTATTTTCTGTGCCGCATGGGCAGGGCATGTCGTGGCATCTGTTGCGCGTGCAGCGGGCTTTCCACTCATGGTGATGTCCTTTTCGTGCCCGGCAGCGGGCATCCATTAATCCGTACGGCGTGGTGCTTGATCCTGCCACGTGATAGGGGAGCACTCAAGTGGTCAGGCCGTTTGAGTGATGAGTAACCCGCCGCTGTTTTTTTGTATACAAAACCATGGACACTTGTCGCGAGTTTTGAATACAGTGTGCGCATAACAAAAACCAGGGAACCCCCCACCATGAAAACGCCCCATGTTTCACACCAACGGCCCGAGGACGAAAATCTCGGGGTCGGCGCGAATATGGCTTATGGCCTGCAACATGTTCTGACCATGTACGGCGGTATCGTTGCGGTGCCACTGATCATCGGCCAGGCGGCCGGCCTGTCGCCGGCGGACATTGGTTTGCTGATTGCTGCTTCATTGTTTGCGGGGGGGCTGGCGACACTGCTGCAAACCCTGGGTCTACCGTTTTTTGGCTGTCAGTTGCCGCTGGTGCAGGGCGTGTCGTTCTCCGGCGTGGCGACCATGGTCGCGATCGTCAGCAGTGGCGGGGAGGGTGGCTTCCAGTCGGTGCTCGGCGCGGTGATTGCGGCTTCCTTGATCGGCTTGCTGATCACGCCGGTGTTCTCACGTATCACCAAGTTCTTCCCGCCATTGGTTACCGGTATCGTGATCACCACCATCGGCCTGACGCTGATGCCGGTGGCCGCACGCTGGGCGATGGGCGGCAACAGCCATGCGCCGGACTTTGGCAGCATGCAGAACATCGGTCTGGCGGCAGTCACGCTGGTGCTGGTGTTGCTGCTGAGCAAGGTCGGCAGCTCGACCATCTCGCGTCTGTCGATTCTGTTGGCCATGGTGATCGGCACGATACTGGCGGTATTCCTCGGTATGGCGGACTTCTCCAACGTCACCACCGGGCCGATGTTCGGCTTCCCGACGCCGTTCCATTTCGGCATGCCGACCTTCCACTTCGCCGCGATTCTGTCGATGTGCATCGTGGTCATGGTGACACTGGTGGAAACTTCGGCGGACATTCTCGCGGTCGGTGAAATCATCGGCACCAAGGTCGATTCCAAGCGTCTGGGCAACGGTCTGCGGGCGGACATGCTGTCGAGCATGTTTGCGCCAATCTTCGGTTCGTTCACCCAGAGCGCCTTCGCCCAGAACGTCGGGCTGGTGGCGGTAACCGGGATCAAGAGCCGTTACGTGGTGGCCACAGGCGGTATCTTCCTGGTTATCCTCGGCCTGCTGCCATTCATGGGCCGGGTCATTGCGGCAGTGCCGACTTCGGTGCTCGGTGGTGCCGGTATCGTGCTGTTCGGCACCGTGGCGGCCAGCGGCATCCGTACGCTGTCGAAAGTTGATTACCGCAACAACGTCAACCTGATCATCGTCGCCACTTCGATCGGTTTCGGCATGATCCCGATTGCTGCGCCGAACTTCTACGATCACTTCCCAAGCTGGTTCGCGACCATTTTCCACTCGGGCATCAGCTCGTCGGCGATCATGGCGATCCTGCTCAACCTGGCCTTCAACCACTTCACCGCCGGTAACTCGGATCAGCAATCGGTGTTTGCGGCGGCGGAAGAGCGGACCTTGCGCTACCGCGATCTGGCGGCGCTGCGTGAAGGCGATTACTTCAGCGACGGCAAGCTGCATGACTGTGATGGCAAGGAAGTGCCGGTGATCGAGCCGGATGATCACGATCATGGGCAGGGTGCGCCGAAGGTGCAGGTGAAGAGTAGCGAGCACGTCTGACGGCTGTCTCTGAATAGAAAAGGGTCGATCTGTTAACCGCAGATCGGCCCTTTTTCATTTCAAGATCAAAAGATCGCAGCCTTCGGCAGCTCCTACACAGATCTCATACTCCGCCGATTCTGCGGATGAACGCTGAATCTGTAGGAGCTGCCGAAGGCTGCGATCTTCTGATCTTTTCGAGCGCCCACAAAAAAGCCCCTGAATCTTTCGATTCAGGGGCTTTGCTATTTGGCTCCACAACCTGGACTCGAACCAGGGACCCAATGATTAACAGTCATTTGCTCTACCAACTGAGCTATTGCGGAATTGGTGCGTATGTTACTGATTCAAAAAGAGAAGTCAAGCATCGGTTGCGAAAATGAGTGAATCTTCGGGACGGACGGTGGTTTGTCAGCGATTGGCGGTTACCAGAACCGTAGCAGAGGTCTACCATGGCCGCCCGGAAGTGGTCACACGCGCTGCCGGCCATTCGCCGAAAAGGTACGTGACATGAAGCAGTCAATCCGCAACAACGAGGTGTTCGCATGAGCATCGCGCAAATCAGCTTGCCCAAAGGCGTCGGCCCCCACGCCGAAAAACTCTTCGACGCAATCACTCAGGCCAGCAGCGCTGAAGAGCTGAACCGCGCTGGCGGCAAGGCCGAAGGGTTCGTCCTCGGCCTGGAAAGCACCAAAGCGATCAAAAGCCAGATCGCCGAATCGCTGTACGTCGTCTATGACGATGCCGCGACTCAGCGCGCGAGCGAACTGGCTTAACTGCCGAAGGTGATAGTGCCCAGCATCAGTTTGGCGTAGGCCGCAGTGGCTGCCAGTTGCACCAGCCACAGCACCAGGCCTCCCAGAAACACCCCGGCGGCGACTTGCAGCACCAGGCTTTTTTCGCGTTTGGCCGAGGCGCGGGGGATGAAATCATCCAGGTCGTCACGGTCGGCGCGCAGGTTGTCGTTTTTCATGTGGTTTCTCTCAAAAAACTCGGGTGTACACAAAACCCTGTAGGAGTGAGCCTGCTCGCGATAGCGGTGTGTCAGACAGTAATGCTTCGGCTGACAGGGCGCTATCGCGAGCAGGCTCACTCCTACAGTTTTTGATTTGTGTGCAGTTTAGAGGGTGTTGGCGCTAGTTTGAGACAAATAAAAAACGGGAAGCCCCAAGGCTTCCCGTTTTTCATCACGCGCTGAAATCAGATGACCTGAACGATCGCATCTGTCACAGCCTTGATGTTGCTCTGGTTCAGCGCAGCCACGCAGATACGGCCGGTGTCCAGGGCGTAGATGCCGAACTCGTTACGCAGGCGATGCACTTGCTCAGTGGTCAGGCCGGAGTAGGAGAACATGCCGCGCTGACGACCAACGAAGCTGAAGTCGCGGCCCGGGGCTTTTTCCGCCAGCAGGGCAACCATCTGCTCGCGCATGCCGCGAATGCGCAGACGCATTTCCGCCAGTTCGGCTTCCCACTGTGCGCGCAGTTCCGGGCTGTTCAAAACAGCGGCAACGATGCTCGCACCGTGGGTTGGCGGGTTGGAGTAGTTGGTGCGGATCACGCGTTTGACTTGCGACAGCACGCGCGCGCTTTCTTCTTTCGATTCGCTGATGATCGACAGGGCGCCAACGCGTTCGCCGTACAGCGAGAACGATTTGGAGAACGAGCTCGAAACGAAGAAGGTCAGGCCGGACTCAGCGAAAAGGCGCACGGCAGCGGCGTCTTCATCGATGCCGTCGCCAAAACCCTGGTAAGCCATGTCGAGGAACGGCACGTGACCTTTGGCCTTGACCACGTCCAGCACGTTGTTCCAGTCCGCCGGGGTCAGGTCGACGCCGGTCGGGTTGTGGCAGCAAGCGTGGAGGATAACGATCGAGCCGTTTGGCAAGGCGTTGAGGTCTTCGAGCATGCCGGCACGGTTTACGTCGTGGGTGGCGGCGTCGTAGTAACGGTAGTTCTGCACCGGGAAACCGGCGGTTTCGAACAGCGCGCGGTGGTTTTCCCAGCTCGGGTCGCTGATCGCCACGACAGCGTTCGGCAGCAGTTGCTTGAGGAAGTCGGCACCGATTTTCAGTGCGCCGGTCCCGCCGACGGCCTGAGTGGTGATGACGCGACCGGCGCTGATCAGCGGCGAGTCGTTGCCGAACAGCAGCTTTTGCACGGCCTGGTCGTAGGCAGCGATGCCATCGATCGGCAGGTAACCGCGCGAAGCGTGTTGAGCGACGCGAATCGTCTCGGCTTCGATCACGGCGCGCAGAAGTGGAATTCGCCCCTCTTCGTTGCAGTAAACACCCACGCCCAGGTTGACCTTGGTGGTCCGGGTATCGGCGTTGAATGCTTCGTTGAGGCCCAGGATTGGATCGCGGGGTGCCATTTCGACAGCGGAGAACAGGCTCATTATTGCGGCGGCTCTGAATGGAGAATGGAGGGACGTGTCGCGCTCCAGCCGGATGCACTAGAGCGGTGCACAAACGGGGAGCTAGTATAGAGGCCATTACGGAACAATGGCGACAGGCGATTCGGCTTTTCGGGTAAGTTTTTCCGATTATTTCTTGACCGTTAGTCGACTGCGCGTGTCAGAGTCTTTACCGGATGTAGGACGTTTGCCTTGAAAGGTGAGGCAATCGCCACCACATTGAGCACAATCCAGGTTTTTTCTTGCGCGACACCGGTCGTTTGCGGTCGTCCCCGTGGTGCTCCGCTTTGCTCGGAATGCCGCGATTCCAGAGGTGTTTATGTCCGAATTCCAGCTCGTCACCCGCTTCGAGCCCGCTGGCGACCAGCCAGAAGCCATCCGCCAATTGGTGGAGGGCATCGAGGCCGGGCTGGCGCACCAGACGCTGCTCGGTGTGACCGGCTCGGGCAAGACCTTCAGCATCGCCAATGTCATCTCGCAGATACAGCGCCCGACGCTGGTATTGGCGCCGAACAAGACCTTGGCCGCGCAGTTGTACGGCGAGTTCAAGGCGTTCTTCCCGAACAACGCCGTCGAATACTTCGTTTCCTACTACGACTACTATCAGCCGGAAGCCTATGTGCCGTCGTCCGACACCTTCATCGAGAAGGATGCGTCGATCAACGACCACATCGAGCAGATGCGTCTGTCCGCGACCAAAGCGTTGTTGGAGCGCAAGGACGCGATCATCGTCACCACGGTGTCGTGCATCTACGGTCTGGGTAGCCCGGAAACCTATCTGAAGATGGTTTTGCACGTCGATCGCGGCGACAAGCTCGATCAGCGTGCATTGCTGCGGCGTCTGGCCGATCTGCAATACACCCGCAACGACATGGATTTTGCCCGTGCGACCTTCCGTGTGCGCGGCGATGTGATCGACATCTACCCGGCGGAATCCGATCTGGAAGCGATCCGCATCGAGCTGTTCGATGACGAGGTCGAAAGCATTTCCGCATTCGACCCGCTGACCGGCGAAGTCATCCGCAAGATGCCGCGCTTCACCTTTTACCCGAAGAGCCACTATGTGACGCCACGGGAAACCCTGCTCGACGCCATCGAACACATCAAAGTCGAATTGCAGGAGCGCCTCGAATACCTGCGCAGCAACAACAAACTGGTCGAGGCTCAACGTCTGGAACAGCGCACCCGTTTCGACCTGGAAATGATCCTCGAGCTGGGTTACTGCAACGGCATCGAAAACTACTCGCGCTACCTGTCCGGGCGTCCGGCCGGTGCCGCGCCGCCGACCCTTTACGATTACCTGCCAGCCGATGCCTTGCTGGTGATCGACGAGTCCCATGTCAGCGTGCCGCAGGTCGGCGCGATGTATAAGGGCGACCGTTCGCGTAAGGAAACCCTCGTTGAATATGGCTTCCGCCTGCCGTCGGCGCTGGATAACCGGCCGATGCGTTTTGACGAGTGGGAAGGGGTCAGCCCGCAGACCATTTTTGTTTCGGCAACCCCGGGCAACTACGAAGCCGAGCACGCCGGGCGGGTGGTCGAGCAAGTGGTACGGCCGACCGGTCTGGTCGACCCGCAGGTTGAAGTGCGTCCGGCGCTGACTCAGGTCGATGATCTGCTCTCGGAAATCAGCAAGCGCGTGGCGGTCGAGGAGCGGGTGCTGGTCACCACGCTGACCAAACGCATGGCCGAAGACCTCACCGATTACCTCGCCGACCACGGTGTGCGTGTGCGTTATTTGCACTCGGACATCGACACCGTCGAGCGCGTGGAAATCATCCGTGATCTGCGCCTCGGCACCTTTGACGTGCTGGTGGGTATCAACCTGCTGCGTGAAGGCCTGGACATGCCGGAAGTGTCGCTGGTGGCGATTCTTGATGCCGACAAGGAAGGCTTCCTGCGTTCCGAACGCTCGCTGATTCAGACCATTGGCCGCGCCGCGCGTAACCTCAATGGCCGGGCGATTCTCTACGCCGATCGCATGACCGGTTCGATGGAGCGGGCGATTGGCGAGACCGAGCGTCGTCGCGACAAGCAGATCGCTTTCAACCTGGAAAACGGCATCACCCCGCGCGGGGTGATCAAGGACGTCGCCGACATCATGGAAGGCGCCACTGTGCCGGGCTCGCGCAGCAAGAAGCGCAAAGGCATGGCCAAGGCTGCGGAAGAGAACGCCAAGTACGAAGCCGAACTGCGCTCGCCGAGCGAGATCACCAAACGCATCCGTGCGCTGGAAGAGAAGATGTATCAGCTGGCGCGGGATCTGGAGTTTGAAGCGGCGGCGCAGATGCGCGATGAGATTGCCAAATTGCGCGAGCGGCTTTTGGCTGTTTGATCAATACGCCCTGACACCAGACCTGTAGGAGCTGCCGAAGGC
>NZ_JBSVXS010000120.1:0-15803 GCF_054070155.1 Pseudomonas sp. SDT291_1_S447 | reverse complement strand
CCACTCCGCGCTCAACCCACATCGCCACCGGCGAACACCTGGCCCTGAGCAGCACTGGCCACACCAGCCTGTCGATCGGCAAACGCCTGCTGGCCAGCGCCAGTCGGGGCATGCGCCTGTTCGTGCAAAGCATGGGCTGGCGTCTGGTCGCGGCCTCCGGCGACATCGATGTGCGCGCGCTGAAGGACAGCATCAACCTGCTGGCCAAACTCAACATCACCGCCAACGCCGACCGCATCACCATCACCGCGAAAACCGAACTGGTGATCCAGGGCGGCGGCAGCGCCACCACCTACAACGCCGGCGGCATCACCCACGCCACCAGCGGCCCGTACACCGCGCACGCGGCGAACTTCGCCTACACCGGGGCGAAATCTTTGGCCGGGGTATTCCCGGAACCGCCGAAACCGGGCAAGGGCAATCTGGAATTGTTCAACCAATACGCCGGACGTCAGGGCATCAAGGAAGGCGACTACGAAGTCATCGATGCGCTGGGCAAAAGCATCAAAGGCAAGCTCGACGGCAAGGGTTTCGCCAGCGTCGCCGGCGCTGCGCCGGGGCCGGCGCGTGTGCTGTTCGGCAAGGATCCGGCGGATACGTGGAGCGATGGCAGTTACATCGGTAAGCCGGAATGGCCGTTGAATCCACCGGGTGCCGAAGACGTGCCGAGTCAGGTGCAGGCGATGGTCGCGCAGGTCTTGCCGAGCAAGAGCTGGGAGATGTTGGAGAAGGGCAAGGACATGGCGCAAACAGGGATGAGTGCGATGCAGACGGCGCAAGGTGCGATGCAAACGGCGCAGCAAGTGAAAGGTGTGGTGCAGGGCGGGGTGGCCGGGTTGCCGAAACTTGCCAGTGCCGCAATGCCGAGTGCTTCGGGGCTTCTAGGGGCGGCGAGCAAGGCGGGCAAGTTGCCGAGCCTGCCTGCACCGAGTCTGCCAAAACCTTCCTTGAAAACCCCGGGCCTGTTGGCGGGTGAGATGCTGTCATGACAACGGAAACGATTTCAGTCAAAGGAGTGACGCAATGAAAGACGCTATTCGTTTGGGGGACTCCACCACCCACGGTGGCAAGGTGCTCGAAGCCTTCTCTCAAACCGACCTCAATGGCAAGCCGATTGCCGGGCTCGGTCACAAGGTCAGTTGCCCGTTGTGCAAGGGTATTTTCCCGATTGCCGAGGGCAGCAGCACTTACTCCGTCGATGGCACGCCAATCGCGCTGGATGGCATGAAGACCGCCTGCGGTGCTGCGCTGATTGCCAGTGGCCCGAAAGGCGCGGTTGTTAGTTGAATCACCCAAATTATTGCTTCGGCCTCATGAGGCTGCGATCTCGAATCGCGAACTCGACGAGGACCTGCGCCTTTCAATTCATCTTCGAAACTCCAGCCTGTTGGCCGGTAAGACGCTTTCATGACGACTGATATCGCTGTTGCAAACAAACGTGAACCCCAGGTAGCCATCGTTCCACTCAATGCTATCGACATCAAGGATGTCGCAAGCAGTGCAGCGACATTTGATGCATGGCTGCAGTCTGCGAGTGGTGGTGTGGTCACGCTTGACCGGATCAAAAACGTCGCCGGAGCACTGCCCGTAGTGGGTAACATCATGGCGTTGGTCGACGCTCTGGGTGACATCGTTACTTTGTCGAATGCGCAGAAACGAGATCTGCTTGCTTGGGCGAGCTTGGGTATCAACCTGATCGGTGTGTTGCCGTTGCCACCGGCGATGGCGGCGGCGCGCATGACTTTGCGTCCAACGCTGTTTCTTGTGCGTCAGGAGATGAAAGCCTCCGGCAAGGTACTGCTCAGTTCATCGGTCATTGAGGTCCTGATAGGGCACTTGAACGAATCCATCGTTGGTACTCTCGATGACTTTGTCGCACAAGCCAAAGGCAAGCTACCCGGTATCTTGGCGGACGCCGGCAAGCTCGGTGAAGACGTCATCAACGAGATTGCCAAAGGCCTTGAAACGGTTGCCAACGGTAAACTCGACGCCAAAGGCGACGCTCAGGCCGCCAGTCAAAAACTCAGCACCGCTGGCGACCAACTTCTGAACGATCCACTCGCGGCGATCGACAATATATTCGGAGCGGCTGCCAGTGCGTATAAGGCTGCAGGCAAGGGCTTGGCCAACAGTGCGGCGGATAATCTGCTACCTGATGATGTGAAGAAACGGGTGGTCACGGAGACAGCAAAACTCCGCGCAATGGGGCCTGAATTACGTACTCAGTTGAGCAAACTCGATGATGAGTCAGTTCAGAACTCTATTGGCTGGTTACTGCTGACCCTCTCCACTGCTGTGACTCTTTGGCGCAGACGTAATGCCCACGGCCAGAGTGCGGGCGTTCAACCGGACAAGACCAGCAAGGCGAATCACACTGCCTCCGAGGGCGGCCTAGGCGCCACCGGTCAACAGGCTGCGGCAGCGCATGCGCCCAACCCGGATAAAAACTGCGCCTGCTCCAGCACTCGTCGCAGCATCAATTTTGCTCTGGGTTCTGAAAGCCTCAGCCATACCGATTTCAGTCTTCCGGGTCCTTTTCCTGTTGAGTGGACGCGCACCTACAATTCTCGCCTGGGTGCATTCGACCATAGCGAGCTCGGTGCGCGTTGGATCAGCGAATTCACCACACGATTTGATTGCATGGATGACGGCCTGACGTTCTACGGCGCTGACGGCCGGGACCACAGTTATCCTTTACCCAAAGTCGGTCTGTTCCACTACGACGCCATTGAGAACGTCACGCTGATTCGTGCCAGCGAAGATCAGTTGGTACTGTGCCGCGGTTTTGAGCGCAAGGAAACCTACATACGCCTTGGCCAACGCTATGTGCTGACCAACATTTCGCGGCGCAATGGCGCCGGGGTCATGCTGCATTATGAGCATCGCCATGGCGAGCAGTCGGTACTCTCAGACCTGATCACGTATCAGGAAAACGACATCAGCAAAGTGCATTCGCATCTGGGCACGATGCTTGATGGTCAAGGCCGCTTGGTTGGCATCTGGGAAATTCGTGACGGCGTACCGCATCGTCAATTGTGCGCCTATCAGTACGACGCTTATGGCGATTTGACTCAGGGGCAAGATGAGAACGGTGCGGCCTGGTCGTATCAGTATCAGCATCACCTGGTCACTCGTTACACCGACCGTACCGGCCGAGGTATGAACCTTGAGTGGGACGGGCAGGGCTCCAACGCGAAAGCCATCCGTGAATGGGCCGATGATGGCAGTTTCGATACGCGTTTGGAGTGGGACGAGAACATTCGTCTGACCTATGTCACCGATGCCCATGGCAACGAAACTTGGCACTACTACGACATCCTTGGCTACACCTACCGCATTCGCCATGCTGACGGACGCTCGGAATGGCTTTTCCGTGACGACGCAAAAAACGTCGTGCGCCACGTACAAGCCGATGGCAGCACCAACCGTTACCGTTATGACGATCGCGGTAATTTGCTTGAGCATACCCGCGCCGATCATACCGTCATGCATTACGCCTATGACGATCAGGATAAGCTGATCAAGATCAGTGATGCCGAGGGTGGCCAGTGGCAAAGGGCTTATGACGACATGGGCAATCTAGTCGAAGCCATCGACCCACTGGGCAACAAAACCGAATACGCCTACAACAAGTCAGGTCTGCCTACGGCGATCAAAGATGCCAACGGCAACGAAAAGACCTTGGGCTACAACGATTCCGGGCAAGTAGTTGAATACGTTGATTGCTCAGGCAAGACCAGCGCCTGGGAGTACAACGAATTTGGGCAGATGATCTGCTTTACTGACGCTGCGGGAAACGCCACCGAGTACGATTACAAGGCCGGGCAAGTGGTGCTGATCAAGCACCCGGACAAGACTGAGGAGCGTTTTGAGCGCGACGCTGAAGGTCGTTTGCTGGCCCATGTTGATGGACTGGATCGCTGCACGACATGGAGCTACAACGCTGCTGGTCTGATTGCCGAACGCGTCGACGCCGCTGAGCAAACCTTGCGCTATCGCTGGGACCGTCTCGGTCGTTTAACGGCCCTGGAAAACGAAAACGAGCAACGCGCGCATTTTAATTACGACCCGGTCGGTCGTATTCTGGAAGAGAGCGGCTTTGATGGGCGGAGCACACGCTATCAGTACGACCCCGTCACGGGGCGCTTGGCACAATCGGTCAATGGCGAACGTGTGATTTCGATGAGCTTTGACCCGATGGGGCGCTTGACTGAACGTTGCGCTACTTTGGGGGAAAAATCACAAGTCGAGAACTTCGCTTACGATGGTAACGGTCGTTTGGTATTGGCCAAGAATACCGACAGTCAGCTGCATTGGTTCCATGACTCAGCGGGTAATTTGCTGCGCGAACACCAGCATTACCTCGGTCTTGAAAAAGCCACTGTCGCGATTTGGCAGCATGAGTACGACTTGCTCAACCAGCGTGTAGCCACCATTCGCCCGGACGGGCATCGCGTCAGTTGGCTCACTTACGGCAGCGGCCACTTGTTGGGCATGCGCTTGGATGAGCACGAACTGGTCGGCTTTGAGCGAGATGATTTACACCGCGAAATTGCCCGTCATCAAGGTAACCATCTACTGCAGACCCAAAGCTGGGACCCTGTAGGGCGATTGCAGGAACAGGTTTTGGGGCGCAGCGATGACAAATCTACCCTGCTCAAGCGCGAGTACAAATACGATGCTGTAGGCCAACTGACCGACATCAATGATAGCCGCCGTGGCCCCCTGGCTTATCGATATGATCCGGTCGGTCGTCTGCTTAGCGCGACTATACGTCAAGGCGTAGAAACGTTCGCTTTTGACCCGGCAGGTAACCTACTTGACGACAAAACGAATGAAATTCGCCGTCCACTGGATTTAACTCCACCGCGAAGCAAGCTAGTCGACAACCTGCTGCGTGAGTACGCTGGTACCCACTACGATTATGACGAGCGCGGCAACCAGATCCAGCGTTGGCATAACGGCCAGCGCAGTGACCTGCAATGGGATCTGTTTGATCGGTTGGTGCATTTCGAGGACTCAAGATTATCCGTCGATTTTGCTTACGACGCTTTGGGACGGCGCCTGCACAAAAACTCCCTTGCGCACTACAAACAGCGTCCGGAAGCTGGTTCGCTCTGGAACCGTAATGAGCATGCTCGCAAACAGCGAGAACTGGGTTGTGGTTTCACCTTGTATGGGTGGGATGGCGACAACCTCGCCTGGGAAAGTAGCCCAGCACAGGCCGATGGTGAACCTGGTCGAACGGTTCACTACATATTCGAACCGGGCACCTTCGTCCCGGTCGCTCAAGCTGTGCGCCACGCACCGATCAACCTCATGGGCCAGCCGGACTACAGTGGTGAATACAGCCTTGATGAAGATCCGCTGTGGAATCACAAAGCTAGCGCGTTACCGTTTGATGCGTTGGCTTGGTATCAGTGCGATCACTTAGGTACGCCCCAAGAGCTGACTGACTATCAAGGCAGCGTGGCTTGGGCTGCGCAATACAAGGCATGGGGGCAGGCAACGGAACAGCACTCAGAATGGGCGCGGCAGAATGGGGTGATGAACCCTATACGCTTCCAGGGCCAATATCATGATCATGAGACGGGACTGCATTACAACCGACATCGGTACTATGACCCCACAGTAGGGCGGTTCATCAGTAAGGATCCGCTCAGTTACGATGCCGGGTTGAACCTTTATCAGTACGCACCGAATCCGACAGGTTGGACCGATGCTTTGGGACTGTCTCGAAAAGGCGCTACATCTGGCTCCAAAAAAACCAACACTGCCGAGGGTGCAGCTGACGCTGCGGTAGCAGGAGGGAAAACATCTGGGGCGGCATCTGAGTTCCGCCAAGGAGACCATGTTATTACGGGTGTAAGCGGTGAAGAAGTGCCGCATAATTCCCAGGTAACGGCGGGGCTGATGGGCACGCCAGCAGATAAACGCGCCCAGTGGCACGGCGGATGCGCCGAGGTGGTTTGCTTGGATAAAGCTATGAATGCAGGTATTGATCCTGCTGGAGGAACCATTCGGACCGTTAATATTGGTAGCTCCGGAAATGGTCATGGCACAAACAAGGCTCCCTGCTCCTCGTGTACCGACCTTTTACAACATTTCAAGGTTAACGTCGTATGAATCAAATTGATTTTAAGAAATATAACGTTGGCGCGATTATTCGGCCATCTGACAATCGCGAAGCGCTCAAGCAGCAGATCGGATTTTTGGTCAAGGTTTTGGATGCTTTGGATATCAAATTCTCTGATTGTGAGAATGATCCTTTGCGTCTTGCTAAAGACTATGTGGAAGGCAAGATCCCCATTGAAGTCTGTAAGGCCGAGGCTTCGGTTTGGTGGGCGAAAATCGATGAGATAGGCGCAATACGTGACTTTCAAGATAAGGACGTATTACTGGCGCGGCTAGCTATCTGCCTGCTGTCAAATGATGAAGATGATGTTTCTGTAATGGGAGATAATCTTTCATGGTTTTTTGAGGTGCTGGG
This sequence comes from Pseudomonas sp. SDT291_1_S447, assembly GCF_054070155.1. NCBI lineage: Bacteria > Pseudomonadati > Pseudomonadota > Gammaproteobacteria > Pseudomonadales > Pseudomonadaceae > Pseudomonas > Pseudomonas sp. SDT291_1_S447. The sequence continues at coordinate 9,313 of NZ_JBSVXS010000120.1, read as the reverse complement.
ATTCTTGAAAGTTGATATGACAATGCCAATGAGAATGATGATTGAGTATTTTGAATTTAAATGAAATTTAAGTTCGCTAGGCAAGGATCAGTGTAGTGGCACTGTGAGGCGAAACTTGCCGCTGACGCCTAAAGGAATAAGGAGGTGTGGAGGGCAATGGCGTCAGTTGGTCAGAATTAGGCTCCGGTTCGATGACTGTGTGGAGCTTTTCAAGATCCTTCGTATTTCTCTCCGGTGAGGTGCGAGACTACGGACGTTCCCGATAGCTTGCGCCACCGGATTTCAGCCACGATTGGACATATATTCTTTAAAAGGCGAGCCAGTGCGATGCGCTGTTGCGCTTTATGCTGCGCGCCTATTTAAGTAGCGTTGAATTGGTGGCGATCAAGCAGCCCGACAAGACCGAAGAGCGCTTTGAACGCGACGCCGAAGGTTGGCTGCTGGCGCATGTCGACGCTCTCGATCGTTGCACCACGTGGAGCTACAGCGCTGCCGGTCTGATCGCCGAACGTGTCGACGCTGCCGAGCAGACCCTGCGCTATCGCTGGGACCGTCTCGGACGGTAAACGGCTTTGGAAAACGAAAACGAACAACGCGCGCACTTCCACTTGGCCTTTCCGCCTCTTCTGATCTACCTCGGATGAAAGGTACGAGTATTCCTCGCGCCGGTAGAACGTTGAACAGCGCCGGATTTTCGAAAACCAAAGACAATGGGGTTAACGAAACCTGGAAGCATGCAGACGGTTCAGAGGTCAGGGTTCACAAGTACGGAACTTGAATGCCTGCCCTCACAAATCTGGCAACAATGCACACATCCATAAACAGGATCCGTCCAATCATCAACTGGATGATGAGGGTAAAGTTTCCACCGATCCTAATAAAACTCACATTGGCATTCGTAATCCTGCCGATTTACCAGCTGTCCGAGGGAGACCACACGGATCATGAGTTATGAATACAAATTGGTGTTTGACGACAACTCTACAGCCCAGCATGTCATCGACATTGTTAAAGCTAGTAGTGCTTGTGTTCGCTCAGGCGACGGTGATCTTTATTTGAAGGATCACTCGTTGAATAGCAGTGGGGCTTACGATACTCGTCTCATTTATGGGGATGATGAATCCCTGTGGCTCCAAGTGAATTTCCAATCAGCAGAACTGTACGCGCTACTTAAAACAGCACTCAATGGAAGAAATTTCAGGTGTCTTGAAGATGGGGACGAGGATGAAGAGGTTGGCTTAAATGAGGCCTTCCGCGTGTAGGTTGACTCTCGGTCAAATTGCAGCCGAATAGCCACTTTTTAATCTCTAAAAATTTATGAAATATATCAGGGGCAGGCCACGTTTTTGAAGGTTGATTAAACGCAACCTGCCTCTGATAAAACTCTCTGCCATTGGTGGTCGAAAGACGCGAAATTGATCGAGGCTGCAGTCAACCCTCGTAGTCGAAGGAATGACAACATGAAAGACACCATTCGCTTGGGCGACTCCACCACTCACGGTGGCAAAGTCCTCGAAGCCTTTTCCCAGACCGACCTAAACGGCAAGCCCATCGCCGGGGTTGGCCAAAAGGTCAGCTGTCCTCTGTGCAAAGGCATTTTCCGATTGCCGAAGGCAGCAGCACTTACACCGTCGATGGAACGCCCATCGCGCTGGACGGCATGAAAACCGCCTGCGGGGCCGCGCTGATTGCCAGTGGCCCGAAAGGAGCGGTGGTCAGTTGAATCCGCGAGGGTGAGCTTTTCGTTCGCCCTCAGGAATACTGCAAGTAAACATCCTGGCTTCATCCATTAAAGGAATAAACATGAAGAACACCGCTTTGATCCTCGCACTGACCGCCGCTCTGGGCACCGTCAATGTTGCTCACGCAGAAGGACCGGACGCCGCTACGTTGAAAGGGATGTACGACACTGGGCGCAACATGTCCGGGCTGATTAACCATTGCGTCGACAAAGGTTTCCTGAAAGCTGAAAGCACGGTGAACGCCAATAAAATGGTGGCGTTTGTTGCCGGTATTCCAGGGCAGATGGACAAGAGCGACGGCGACAAGAACGAGGCCCATGGTCGCAAGGGTGAGGTATTGGACGATGGACAATACAAAAACCTGGAGGTCAATCTGCCGCCGAGTCTGACGCTCAAGCAGTGGTGCGAGCAGGCGGATCAAGGCATGCGCCAGGGATTGGAGCGTGTGGGTCTGTAATCTCCTTGGTGATTGATCGTTCCCACTCGCAGCAATGGAATGCCTAAGGGACGCTCCGCGTTCCAGTTCGCGAAGGGACGCGGAGCGTCCCGGGCCGCATGCCTTTGCTGCGCGTGGGAACGATCAGGTGCAACGGGCAGGTTATTTCGCGGAGAACTTCAACACCACGCTGTGGCTGTAGGTCTGCCCCGGATCAAGCCGTGTACTCGGGAAGTCCGGCTGATTCGGTGAATCCGGATAGTGCTGAGTCTCCAGGGTAAACGCGCCCCAGTGCGGATACACCTTGCCACCCTTGCCCTTGACCGTGCCGTCGAGGAAGTTGCTGGTATAGAACTGCACACCCGGTTCCGTGGTGAACAACTGCAGCACGCGACCGGACTGCGGGTCACTCACCTCAGTCGCAACTTTGCCGATATCGCCCTTGGTATCCAGCGCCCAGTTGAAATCAAATCCACCCTGTTTCGGCTCGGCGAATTTCAGTTGCGGATGATCAGCCTTGATGTGCGTGCCGATCGCGGTTGGCTTGCTGAAGTCCATCGGCGTGCCGGCCACGGGTGCCAGTTCGCCGGTCGGGATCAGTTTGGCGGTGACCGGGGTGTAATGGCTGGCGTGCAGGGTGGCGACCTGTTTGAGGATGTCGCCATTGCCGGCGCCGGCGAGGTTGAAGTAGCTGTGGTTGGTCAGGTTGAGCACGGTCGGTTTGTCGGTGCTGGCCTTGTAGTCGATGCGCAGTTCGTTGTTGTCGGTGAGGCGATAGGTCACTTCGGTGGTGAGGTTGCCGGGGAAACCCATTTCGCCGTCCGCCGACAGATAGGTCAGGGTCACGCCGACTGAGTCCTTGTCCTTGGTTTCCTGGGCTTTCCAGACTTTCTTGTCGAAGCCCAGCGTGCCGCCGTGCAGCGCGTTGGTCTTGTCGTTCTGCGGCACTTGATAGCGCTTGCCGTCGAGTTCGAACGCGCCTTCGGCGAGGCGATTGCCGAAGCGGCCGATGGTCGCGCCGAAGTAGGCGGTGCCTTTCTGGTAGCCCTGGACATCATCGAAGCCGAGCACGACGTCGTCGAACTTGCCGTGCTTGTCCGCCACTTTCAGCGATTGCAGGGTCGCGCCGTAGGTGATGACGGTGGCTTGCATGCCGTGGCTGTTGCGCAGGATGTATTGCTCGACGGGCGTGCCGTCATTGGTTTTGCCGAAAGCTTTATGTTCGGCGCTGAGGCCGGCCGCGTTGGCGGAGAGGGTGGCGATCATCAGGGACAGTCCGAGGCCGGAGAGCAGGTGACGGGATTGAAGCATGGTTGACCTTCCTTTTTGTTGTTGTTTTTGAAAGTGGCGTTCTATCGGTAATCTCAATCACCGAAAAACAAAGTAGTCATACTAAATATTCAACAAGTGAAAATTTATAGCGGATTAATCGTTTATTTCAACAATAAAGACAGACTAAATTGCAGGTCGGGATAGGTGGAAGGACGACCGGGCATTCGGCGCACTGCACTTTTTCGCAATCGGCGGCTCTATCCATGGCCAGGATGCGGTGACTCCCGCCGCACAGGAATGTGCCTGTTCGAGATTTCATGCCGAGAGCTTTTGCCCTGATCACTGCTTTTTTCCGCCGCCCGTGTCTGTTGCTGGCGTGTTTGTCGTCGCTGTTTTTCAGCGGTTGCAGTCACCAGGACGGCAACGGCTTCTTCAACCAGATGCGTGAAGGGAAGCCGCAGGAGTTCCTGCAGACCAGCGTCGACCGTATGGCCACGCTGGCGATGCGCGACAACCTCAACAGTCTCTATCGCTTGCAGGGCAAGCTGTACTTGCGCAACCCGGAAGAACTGCGCAAGTCAGGCTTTCTCAACATCCATGCCGCGGTGAAACAGGTGCGCCAGGCCATCGAGCAGCAACAGCCGTTGCCGGTGCTTGGCGGTCGCAAGGATCTGGCGGCGCTCAGCTATGCGATGAGTCCGGAGTTTCTCGGCGACCGTGTCGGCGCCTTCATCTATGCGATCGGCAGCATGCTGGTCACCGCCCACGGCAATCGCACCGAGTTCTACATGACGGACGCGATCAACCCGACGTTCGTTCACAACGCTGCACGCAATATCGAAAAAGCCACGTGGATTTTGTCCCAGCGGCAGAACAAGGAAGGTCAGCCGCTGCTGTTTTCCAATGAGATCTCGGAGGAGGGCAGTAATCTGAGCTTCGCCACCGAGTTCGGCAAAATCGTTGCGCGGCTGGACCTGATCACGCAGATGCTTGATGAGCGTTACCGGCGGATCGGCCTTAACTACGCGCAGAGTTTGCTGTTTCTGAATTTCTTGCCAGTGCAGTGAGTGCAGAGATCCAATGTGGGAGCGAGCCTGCTCGCGAAAGCGGTGGATCAATCAACACTTCAGTGCCTGAAAGAGCGCATTCGCGAGCAGGCTCGCTCCCACATTGATCGAATAGTGAAGGTTGTTTTTGTATACAATCCGTCACCGCTATTGATCAAAATGGAGCCGCCCCCGTCATGACCGACCCCGCCAGCGCCGATTTCAGCCGCGTCGACCGCACCGCCCGTGCGGACAAACTGCCTTATGCCGCGTTGCTGGCGTTCGCCATGACCGGGTTCATCGCCATCCTCACCGAAACCCTGCCCGCCGGGCTGCTGCCGCAAATCGGCGCCGGGCTCAACGTCAGCGAGGTGCTCGCCGGGCAACTGGTGACGCTCTACGCGCTGGGCTCGATTGTCGCGGCGATTCCGCTGACCGTCGCCACACGCGGCTGGCCGCGACGGCGGGTGTTGTTGATGACGGTCGGCGGGTTTCTGATTTTCAACACTGTCACCACATTCTCCAGTCATTACGGCCTGACCCTGGCCTCGCGCTTCCTCGCCGGGATGGCGGCGGGGCTGTCGTGGGGGATCATGGCGGGGTATGCGCGCGGCATCGTGCCGGTGCATCAACAGGGGCGGGCGCTGGCGATTGCCATGCTCGGTACGCCGGTGGCGTTGTCACTGGGCACGCCGGCAGGGACGTGGCTGGGCAATCTGATCGGCTGGCGCGCGTCGTTCGGGATCATGTCGGCGCTGGCTCTGGTGCTGGCGGCGTGGATTGTCATCGCCGTGCCGGATCGTCCGGGGCAGGCCAGTGACGAGCGTCTGCCGCTGCTCGAATCGATGCGCCTGCCGGGTGTGCGACCGGTGTTGTTCGTGGTGCTGACGTGGATGCTCGGGCACAACATTCTCTACACGTACATCGCGCCATTTCTGATGCAGGCCGGGCTGGCTGATCGGGTCGATCTGGTGCTGCTGGTGTTTGGCCTGTGTTCGCTGGGGGGGATCTGGATTATTGGCATGCTGGTGGATCGCTGGTTGCGCTGGCTGACGTTGATCAGCCTCGCGGTGTTTGCGCTGACGGCGCTGGTTCTGGCGTTTGCTGCGCCGTCGCCTCTGATTATTTACGCGTGCATGGCGGTATGGGGGTTGTCGTTTGGCGGTTCGGCCACGTTGCTGCTGACCTCGGCGGCAGACTCGGCCGGTGATCACGTCGACGTGGTGCAGGCGATGCTCACCACCTCGTGGAACGTGGCGATCGCCGGGGGCGGGTTGTTTGGTGGCTTGTTGCTGGATCGGGCTGGGGCGATGTCGTTTCCGTGGGCGCTGCTGATTCTGTCGCTGATTGCCCTGGCCACGGTGTGGGTCAACAAAAACCACAGCTTCAAACCGGGGCGAAGGGTGCACTGATCTAAGGCTCACCAAAAATCCTTTGTAGGAGTGAGCCTGCTCGTGATAGCGGTCTATCAGTGACGAACTGAGTGACTGAAACACCGCTATCGCGAGCAGGCTCACTCCTACAGTAAAGCGATAGTGAGTTCGATATGGCATAACGATAGACCGCATCGATATATGTGGTTATAAGAAAAATCGCTATGCTGCGGGCCAGATTTTTCCTGTCGTTTTTCTGGACGGTTTAATGGAATTGGCAAATTTCGGCCTGGTGATTGCCGGGCTGGTGGTGGGTTTTATTGTCGGCATGACCGGTGTCGGCGGTGGTTCGTTGATGACGCCGATTCTGCTGTGGTTCGGCATCAACCCGGCAACGGCGGTGGGCACTGATCTGTTGTACGCCGCCATTACCAAATCCAGTGGCGTCCTCGTTCATCGCAAGAACAAGAACATCGACTGGGCCATCACCGGTTGGCTGACCCTCGGCAGCGTGCCGGCGGTGGCCATGACCCTGTGGTTCCTCAGCACCCTGCACACTGCGCCGGACGCGATGAACGCCATCATCAAACAGGCGCTGGGCTTCGTTCTGTTCGCCACAGCGCTGGCGATCTTCTTCAAGAAACGCTTGCTCGACTTCGCCCACAAACGCGCTGGCGGCAACTACAACCCGAGCGGTTCACGGCTGAACGTGATGACCGTGATCACCGGTCTGATCCTCGGCACCATGGTTGCCCTGACCTCGATCGGTGCGGGCGCCCTCGGCACTGTCGCGCTGTTCATCCTTTATCCGCTGCTGCCGACCCGGCGCCTGGTTGGTACCGAAATCGCCCACGCCGTTCCGCTGACGCTGGTCGCAGGCCTCGGCCACGCGAGCATGGGCAATATGGATTGGGGCGTGCTGGGCTTTTTGCTGGTCGGCTCGCTGCCGGGTATCTGGCTCGGCAGCCACCTGACCGGACGCATTTCCGATGAAGTGCTGCGCCCGTGCCTGGCGACGATGCTGGTGCTGATCGGTTACAAACTGGCGTTCTGATCCGACTTCAATTTCTGCAACGGAACATCAAGCTGTGGCGAGGGAGCAAGCGCCCTCGCCACACGGGTCAGCGTTGGAAGGTGTATTTCATCACCGTCACCGGCAACTCTTCGTACACCAGCTCCTCAACCACTTCCCAACCCAGTCGCGCATACAGCGACTGCGACGTGTCGGTGTACAGATACAACTCAGGCACACCGAGCGCCGCCGCTTCTTCAACCACTCGATTGACCAGTTGCGAAGCAATCCCGCGACCGCGTTCTTCAGCCTTGACGTAAACCCCCGCCAGCCATGGCGTCAGATCCGGGCGCAGCTTCAGATCGCTTTCGATCAGCAGCGCGCCACCCAGCAGTCGTGAACCCTCTAGCGCTACCACGACACTCGGCACGGCACCTTTGCCGCAAGACTCGCGCATGTGTTCGATACGGTCCTCGACGGTTTGTCCGGGACGAAACTCGCCCCACTCCTGGAAGTTGAGCGTGGCCAGTTCTTCGATCAATTCGGGGTGATCGCACAGGTAATCGATGTGCATGCGGGTGAACTCCATTTCATGGGCAGAACTGCCACCCTAATGCGGTCATAAAAGGTAATCAAATCCGCGTTGCGATCACGCCGGATATGTTGCGCAATGTCGCGCCTGTCCTAAGCTTCTGACTAGGCGGAAGATATTTGCCGGGTCGCCCCGGAACAATCGCCACGATGCGCAATCATTAGAGCGTGGATATCAAAAGGAGATGCGCATGATCATCAGGTCACTGACCCTGACACTCTTGCTGGCGATTGCCGGCCCCTTGTTCGCCGCTGACAACGATTCGCCCATCGCCGGGGATATGGGCCGCGCCCGACCGCTGATCGTGATCGCACAAAGCACCGTCGACCCTGTGTGGGTGGCCCTGAAAAAGTCGCTGGAAGATCCGGCCAACAAAAAAGGCGTCACCGACCGCAACATCAAGGTCTACACCATCCTCAACATGGCCGGCCAGCTCGACGGCAAGGACATGGGCCAGCAAGACACCATGGCGCTGCTGCGCTCGCTGAAGCTGGGTGCCGGGGCCTATCCGAAAGTGTTCCTGGTGGGCAAGGACGGCGAGACCAAACTCTCGGCGTCGGGGGATGACGCGAAAGCGGTGGATCTGAAGAAAATCTTCGACACCATCGATGCCATGCCAATGGCCGAGAAGGAAGCGGCCGCTGCGGCTCAGGCGCCGGTAGCTGCTACGCCGGAACCGGCAAAAGGCGCGAAGAACGCCAAGCCGACCAAGCCTGCGAAACCGAGCAAGCCACCGGAAATGCCGGATGACTGATCGGTTGTTGTAGAGACGATTTCACGTCGAAGGGGCGAGAGGATTCAATCTTCTCGCCCCTTTTCTGTTTCCGAATGCTCCGACGCAAAGCCCTTCAACCTTGTCGGACTTTTCCTGCAAGTCGCGGCGGCGGTGATGAACTGGTGGGGTTGGGGGAGGAGGGATAGTCTTCTTGGGCCGCTGCAAAACACAGTGGTCGGACGTGGAAGTCCGGTTGTCGGTTACATCCATCAATGTCTCAAAAGCGCATGTCGACGTTATTTATGTCAACATCGCCGCGTTTTTGGCGGCTGTGCGCAGGGGCACTTTCGAGTGCGCCGGGTTTTGGTGGATTGGCCTGGTCTTCCACACCTGCGTACAGCTGCCACCCTCATGTGGAAGTGAGAAAGGTAGTTTTTCCTACAATTCACTACGGTACTTCATACATGAAAAAACCAACGCCAAATCCCCCCGAATCCCCCATGGATTCTGGGTCCTTCGACGCCAACAACCCCCGATTACGCAACCCGCATCACCCCGATCCCATCAGCCACCTCTTCACCATCCTCCCTGATATCGATACGCCCACGCTGCTCTGCCACGCTTGCGAAACCCTCGCTTCACTGAACGTCCTGACCACTGACCTCGCCGCAGAACTGAAAGGTTCACCGCGCAGTCTCGCCCTGTCGATTCAGCAGTTGGCCGTGCTTGGCGAGTTGCTGGTCAACCGTGCGCTGGACAATCTCGATCCACCTGCGGCGACGCAGCATTGAACAGGGAGGTTCAAACATGACGCGATACATTCCGCTGACCGGGATCGACTGCAAGATTCCCGCTCTGTTGATCGACCGCGAGGCACCGGTGGATGTGCTGCATGGTACGGCGGCTTACCGTTTGCGCTGTGTGACGCAGTTGATGGAGACACTGACGTTGGGTGACAGCAAGGGACATGATGCCTTGCTGCTACAGGATTTCGCCCGGGTGATGGCTATTCCGTTGCGGGATAGTTGCGACTTGATGGATGTCATCGGCTGGAAGTTGCAGGCGCAGCTTTAAAGACAAAAGATCGCAGCCTGCGGCAGCTCCTACATCGACCGAGTGAAAACC
>NZ_JBSVXS010000119.1:0-15837 GCF_054070155.1 Pseudomonas sp. SDT291_1_S447 | reverse complement strand
CACAGGGAAATGCATTTCAAAATGTGGGAGCGAGCTTGCTCGCGAAGGGGCCCGATCAGCCAGAGAAAATCTAAGGCTTGCGCAACAAATACGTATCCATGATCCACCCATGCTCGGCCCGCGCCGCCTTGCGCACCCGCCCGATTTCCTCCGCGACATCCGCCAGCCTGCCACTGATCAGAATCTCGTCCGGCGTGCCCAGGTAAGCGCCCCAATAAATCTCGGTCTGCTGATCGTCGACCCGCTGATACGAATCTTCAGCATCAAGCATCACCACCAGACTGTCCGCATCACTCACCTGCCCCGCTGCCAAACGCCGCCCCGTGGTTATTTCAATGGAACGGCCGATCGTATTCAACGGCACCTTATGCTGCGCCGCCAACGCCTGAACGCTGGTAATTCCGGGAATCACCTCAAACTCGAAGGCACACGTGCCCGAGGCCAGAATTGTCTGGAGGATACGCACGGTGCTGTCGTACAACGCCGGGTCGCCCCACACCAGGAAACCGCCGCACTGGCCGTCAGACAATTGGTCATTGATCAGCCGCTCGAAGGTCTGCTGCTTGGCACGGTTCAACTCATCGACACTGGCCGTATAGTCGACATCGCCGCGTTCGCGTTCCGGGCTGTGGGCTTCGACGAAGCGATAGTCGGGCTCGTCGATGTAGCGCTCACAGATCTCGCGGCGCAGGTCGATCAGCTTGTCCTTGCTCTGGCCTTTATCCATCAGAAAGAACACATCGACCCGGTTCAGCGCCTTTACGGCCTGCATCGTGATGTAGTCGGGATTGCCGGCACCAATGCCGATCACCAGCAGTTGTTTCATCACAAAGCTCCTTTAAGACACAGGCGCCAGCGCCCGGTGAAGCGTAGTTCGAGCATCGACAGCGGTTCGACATCAATCTCATGAAATGCCGAACCGCGCATCACGTGGATCAGCGCAGCGCGGATGACAAACGGATGCGTCACCGCCACTACATGCCCCGGCGTGCTTTGCAGGCTGGCCAGCCACTGCGCCACGCGTTCACACAACTGCGCCACCGACTCACCACCATGGGGCGTGGCGTGGAGGTCTTCCAGCCAGGCCTGCAGCGCGGCGTCTTCCGAGCGTTGCAGATCCTTGATCGACATCCCGTGCCAACGGCCCCAGTCACAATCGCGCAGCGCGTCATCCACTTGCGCATCCGCACCAAAGCATGCCGCCGTCTGTTGCGTGCGCAGTTCCGGCGCGCAAATCAAGCGCCGCGAGGCATCGAAACAGTCGACCAATGCACCCGACGCCAACCCACTATTTTCAACAGGCTCATTCGTAGGAAAACACGCCAATTTCTGTGCGACGGTTCGCGCATGGCAAATCAATGTCAAACGAGTGGTCTGCACAGACATCGCTCCGGTAGGCCTTCATGAAAATCAACGACGCGAAGCCGTTCTGTGGGCAATTGTGCCGTAAACCGAGGGTCGCGGGGCTGCTGGATAGCCACCGGTAAAAACCGACGACGGCAGGAATACGGCAATATCTGACAGCGTTGTGGGCAATGGACTACAAGCCCTGTCGAATTCCGTGTAGCCCTTGTTACACGGGCACCTCGCTCCATTTTGGCGCTGTTTCAACACGCTGAAAAATTCACTAGACATGTAACGTCAGTTACATAAATACTGTTTTAACGGATTATGAAGCGAATTCAACACCCTCCATCCAGCAGGAGCCCGGATGCCCCCTCTCAGAGACCTGATCACCGATCCCGGCCTGGATCTTACGCCGTCGGAGCGCAAAGTCGTTCGCGCCTTGCTGGATCAGTACCCACGCAACGGTCTGGGGCCGATGGCGCGGCTGGCCGAACATGCCGGCGTCAGCGATCCGACCATTGTGCGGCTGGTGAAAAAACTTGGTTTCGGTGGTTATGCCGAATTCCAGGATGCCCTGCTCAGCGACATGGACCACCGCCTGCGCTCGCCGCGCACGCTGTTGCAACCGCGCGCCCATCAGCACAAGGACGACGCCTGGAGCCACTATCTGGGCGACAGCCATCGCCTGCTGGTCGAAACCCAATCCCTGACCCAACCCGAAGACGTGCGCATTCTCACCGACTGGCTGCTCGATGCCCGGCATCAGGTGTATTGCTTCGGCGGGCGTTTCAGCAGTCTGATGGCGACTTATCTGCTCAACCACCTGCGTCTGCTGCGCCCCGGTTGCTTCGCTTTGGAAGACAACGCGCAACTGCCCGATCGCCTGTTCGATCTGCAACGCCAGGACGTCGTGCTGGTGTTCGATTATCGCCGTTATCAAACCCAGGCGCTGCGGGTCGCCAGTGCGGCGAAAACCAACAACGCACGCGTGGTGTTGTTCACCGACATCTACGCCTCGCCGCTGCGCGAACTGGCCGACCTGATCATCAGCGCGCCGGTGGAATCGGCCTCGCCGTTCGACACCATGGTGCCGGCGCTGGCTCAGGTCGAAGCACTGATTGCCTGCCTGACCTTGCGCACCGAAAACCTCGCCGATCGCCTGGAAGGCATCGATGCTCTGCGCAACGACTTCAACACCCACCTGCTGGAGGATAAATAAGGATGTTCAGCCTTCCCCACCGCTCGCCGCGGGACTTGCCGTTTGTCACCGATCACACCGCGCTGTTGCTGGTGGACATGCAGCGTGCCTGGCTCGAGCCGCAGTTCGACGCGCACCTCAATGGGCCTGACGCCGAGTACTTCCTGACTCGCGCGCACATGCAGGTGGTACCCAACCAACGTCGCCTGCTCAGCGCATTTCGCGAAGCGCGGCAGAACGTGCTGCACACCATTATCGAAAGCCTCACCGCCGATGGTCGCGACCGCTCGCTCGATCACAAACTCTCGGACATGCACCTGCCCAAAGGCAGCGTGCAGGCCAGGATCATTGAAGACCTGAGCCCGGTGGAAAACGAAATCGTCCTGCCGAAGACCTCGTCCGGGGTGTTCAACTCGACCAACATCGACTACGTGCTGCGCAACCTGCAAACCCGTCACCTGATCATCGCCGGTATCGTCACCGACCAATGCGTGGACATGGCCGTACGCGACGCCGCCGATCGCGGCTATCTGGTCACGCTGGTCGAAGATGCCTGCGCCACCTACAGCGCCGAACGCCATCACGCCTGCCTGAATGCGATCAAGGGTTACTGCTGGATCACCGACACCGACACCGTGCTCGGCCGCCTGCAGGAGATGCGGCCATGAGCGCACGTCTGACACCACTGCCGATGACCACGCTGGTCACCACCGACCTGATCGGTATTACCCGGGGCCGCTCGTTTCCTACAGATGAGCTTGAGCATTATCAGGCCGCCGGTTGCGGCTGGGTGCCGGCCAACAGCGCGTTGACGCCGCAGGACATCATTGCTTCAACCAATCCGTGGGGCGCTTATGGCGATCTGCGGTTGATTCCCGATCTGAGCAGCCGCGTCACCGTCGGCAACGGCCCGGACGTCGACGCACCGGCGCTGGATTTCATCCACGGCGATATCCGCGAAACCGATGGCCGCCCGTGGGGCGCCTGCCCGCGCACGTTGTTGCGTGATGAAATCGAGCGTTATCGCGATGAACTGGGCTTGCAGGTCAACGCCGCGTTCGAACATGAATTCAACCTGCACGCCGGTTTTGCCGAGCACTTGGCGTTTTCCCTCGAAGCCCAGCGTCAGGGCGCCGAGTTCGGCGGCTGGCTGCTCAGCGCCTTGCGCGCCGGCGGTGTCGAGCCGGAAATGTTTCTGCCCGAATACGGCAAGCACCAATACGAAATCACCTGCCGCCCGACGCTCGGCGTGGCGGCGGCCGATCGTGCCGTCAACGTGCGCGAGATCACCCGCGAGATCGCCCGGCAAATGGGCCTGGACCTGAGCTTCGCGCCGAAGACTGCCGCCGACGCGGTGTGCAACGGCGTGCATCTGCACGTCAGCCTGCTCGATCTGGGCGGCCAGCCGATGCTTTACGACGCGGGCACCAGCAACGGTCTGTCGAGTCTCGGCCAGCATTGGGCGGCGGGGATCCTGCATTACTTGCCGGCACTCTGTGCTTTCACCGCACCGACGCCGGTGTCGTACGAGCGCTTGCAGCCGCATCACTGGAGCGCGTCTTACGCTTGTCTGGGTCAACAGAACCGCGAGGCGGCGCTGCGCATCTGCCCGACCGTGACCCTCGGCGGCAAGTCCGTGGCCCAGCAGTTCAACCTCGAATTCCGCGCCATGGACGCCACCGCCTCGCCGCATCTGGCCATGGCTGCGCTGCTGATCGCCGGGCGTCTGGGCATCGAACAACGCCTGGCACTGAACGCGATCACCGACGAAATTCCCGATTCACTCAACGACGAGCAACGCCAGGCCCGGGGCATCGTCGCCCTGCCCGCCTCGCTGGCCCAGGCGCTGGATTGCCTGCGCAACAGTGGCGCCTTCACTGCATGGCTGCCCAAGCCGCTGCTCGACACCTATTACGCCCTTAAAACCGAGGAACTGGCGCTGACGGAACAGCTCTCGCCCGCTGACTTGTGTGAGCACTATGCACGCCTGTACTGAATCCGCCGAACTGGGGTTGTACACCCGCCCGGCCTACAACCTGAGCCGCGTCGACTCGACGCACCCGGTGATTCTGGTGTGCGAGCACGCCAGCCGCTACATCCCCGAAGCCCTGAACAATCTGGGCCTGGACGCTGCCGCCGCTGCTGAACACATCGCCTGGGACATTGGTGCGCTGCAACTGGCTGAACAGCTATCGGAGAGGCTCGGCGCCACTCTGTTGAGTGCCAATTATTCGCGGCTGCTGATCGATCTGAACCGGCCACGCCACGCCCCGGACAGCATTCCGGCGCAGAGCGAAATCTATCAGGTACCGGGCAACCGTGAACTGGACGAAGTCACTCGCGAATACCGCCGCCAGACCTTGTTCAAACCGTTTCACGCACGTCTGCAGACCTTGATCGACGAGCGTGTTGCCCAGGGTCAAGCGGTGCGCGTGGTGGGGATTCACAGTTTCACTCCGGTGTATTACGGCCAGCCGCGACCGCTGGAAGTCGGCGTGCTGTTCGGTCAGGCCAAGGCTTACGCGCAACGTTTGCTCGATGGCCTCGGCGAACATCCGCTGAAAGTGGCCGGTAATCAACCGTACAAGATCGATCCGCTGGGCGACATGACCGTGCCGGTGCACGGCGATGCCCGTGGCCTCGACTCGGTGCTGATCGAGGTGCGCAATGACTTGCTGCGCAGCCCCGAAGCCGTATCACGCTGGGCCGGATACCTCGCGCCATTGCTGTAGTGAATGAAAGACTGCTGACGCTGTAAACGATGGACCGATAACAACTAAAACGACCGACTGGCTGACAAGGAGTTGCGCTTCATGGAAATTGAAGAATTCGGCTACAAGCAAGAGTTGAAACGTAGCCTGACGCTGACCGACCTGGTGGTGTACGGGATGATCTTCATGATCCCCATCGCCCCGTTCGGTGTGTATGGCTACGTCAACGCCGAGGCCCCGGGGATGGTGCCGCTGGCGTACATCATCGGCATGGTGGCGATGCTGTTCACCGCGCTGAGCTACGGCAGCATGGCCAAGGCTTTTCCGATCGCAGGTTCGGTGTATTCCTACGCGCAACGCGGCCTCAATCAGCACGTCGGCTTCATCGCCGGTTGGCTGATGCTCCTCGATTACCTGCTGATCCCGCCGCTGCTCTACGTCTACGCGGCGATGGCGCTCAACCATTTGTACCCGGACATTCCGAAAGTCGGCTTCATTCTGGCGTTTCTGGTCAGCGCGACCTTCGTCAACCTGCGCGGCATCACCTTCACCGCTCGGATGAACATCATCTTCCTGCTGGCGCAACTGGTGGTACTCGGCATCTTCCTGTTCTACGCGTGGAATGCCCTGCACAACGGTGGCGGTAACGGCGAGCTGACCCTGGCGCCGCTGTATCACGCGGAAACCTTCAACTTCGCCCTGCTGATGCAAGCGGTGTCGATTGCGGTGCTGTCGTTCCTCGGCTTCGATGCGATCTCCACCCTCGCTGAAGAAATCAAGGGCGATCCGGGCAAGAGCGTCGGCAAAGCGGCGCTGATCACGCTGGTAGTGATGGGCGTGATTTTCGTTGCGCAAACCTGGATCGCCACCGATCTGGCGGCAGGTATGGGCTTCAAATCCGCCGACACCGCGTTCTATGAAATCGCCGAAATCGCCGCCGGCAGTTGGCTGGCGACCCTGACCGCTGTCGCCACGGCATTGGCCTGGGGCGTGGCCGTGGCCATCACCTCGCAAGCGGCGGTTTCACGCCTGCTGTTCGGCATGGCCCGCGACGGCAAGCTGCCAAAAGTGCTGGCCAAGGTGCACCCGAAACACAACACGCCGTACCTGAGCATTTACCTGGTGGCGGTGCTGTCGCTGGTGATTTGCTACCTGTTCATCAACTCGGTCGACACCCTGACCTCGCTGGTCAACTTCGGCGCGCTCAGCGGTTTCATGCTGCTGCACCTGACAGTGATCAACTACTACTGGCGTCGGCAGAAGTCCGGTCAGGTCGTGCGTCACCTGATCTGCCCGGTGATCGGTTTCATCATCGTCGCGGCCATCATGTACAACATGGGCGTCGATGCGCAGAAACTCGGTCTGATCTGGATTGCTCTGGGTCTGGTGTACCTGTTCTTCCTCAACAAACTCGGCGCCAGCACCGCGCTGCCGGACCCGAGCAACGGCTGACAAGAAAAAGAGCGGCGTCTGACAACAAATCAGGCGACCGCCGATTTATCGCGTGGAAACCGACAGTGATAGTCAGGTTCGGCGACTTTGCCGAACCTTTTGATACAGGAGTACATCCATGCTGGTCTTACGCCCAGTCGAGCAGACTGACCTGCCCCAGCTCCAACAATTGGCCCGCGACAGTCTGGTGGGCGTGACCTCCCTGCCGGACGACAGCGAGCGTCTGCGCGCGAAAATCGCCGGTTCCTGCGCTTCGTTCGCCAGCGCGGCAGAGGCTAACGGCCCGGAGAACTACTTCTTCGTGCTGGAAGACCTCGACGAACAGCGTCTGGTTGGCTGCTCGGAAATTCTCGCCACAGCGGGTTTCGACGAGCCGTTCTACAGCCTGCGCAACCGCCATTTCACCAGTGCGTCCCGCGAGCTGAACATTGAACACGGCGTGCCGGCGCTGTCGCTGTGCCACGACCTCAACGACCACACGCTGCTGCGCGGCTTTCATATCGACTCCGCGCTGGTGCGCACGCCGTTCTCCGAGTTGCTGTCCCGCGCGCGCCTGTTGTTCATCGCTGCCCATGCGCCGCGCTTTGCCGAGGCGGTGATCACCGAAATCGTCGGCTACAGCGACGAGGCCGGCAATTCACCGTTCTGGGATGCACTGGGCAAACATTTCTTCGACCTGCCCTACGTTGAAGCCGAACGCCTGTGCGGGCTGCAGAGCCGCACCTTTCTCGCCGAACTGATGCCGCAATACCCGATTTACGTGCCGATGCTGCCGCAAGCAGCGCAAGACTGTATCGGTCGTATCCACCCGGACGGTCAGGAAGCGTTCGACATCCTTGAGCGTGAAGGCTTCGAAACCAACAGCTACATCGACCTGTTCGACGCTGGCCCGACCCTGTATGCGCGTACCTCGAATATCCGTTCGATTGCCCGCAGCCAGACGGCATCGGTGCAGCAACGACCACAGATCGATGCCCGTGGCCGTTACCTGCTGAGCAATGACGCGCTGCACGGCTTCCGGGCGATCATGGCCGAACTCGATTTCCAACCCGATCAACCGCTGTCCCTCACCCCTGCAATGTGTGCGGCGCTGAACGTGACCGATGGCAGCCCGATTCGGCTGATTGCCCTGTGAAACCCGCGCGGTTGCGCAGTCAACGACAGTGCCCGAACAGGCGCGCAAAAGGAGTTACAGCATGATTGTCCGCCCGGTCAAAGTCAGCGACCTGCCAGCCTTGATGGCGCTGGTGCAACAGGCCGGCCCGGGGTTCACCACCCTGCCGGCCAACGAAGATCGCCTGTCCCACCGGGTTCGTTGGGCGCAACGGGCGTTTGCCGAGCAGGTGGAGCGGGCCGACGCGGACTATCTGTTTGTGCTCGAAGACGACGACATGCGCGTGGTCGGCGTCAGCGCACTGGCCGGGGCGGTCGGCCTGCGCGAGCCCTGGTACAACTATCGGGTCGGGTTAACCGTGAGTTCGGCGCCGGATCTGGGTATTCAGCGGCAGATCCCGACGCTGTTTCTCAACAACGAACTGACCGGCCAATCGGAGCTGTGTTCGCTGTTTCTTGGTCATGATCAGCGCCACGGCAGCAACGGTCGCCTGTTGTCACTGGGGCGTTTGCTGTTCGTTGCCGAGTTCCCGCATCTGTTCGGTGAGAAGATGATTGCCGAACTGCGCGGCAGTGCCGATGAACACGGTTGCTCGCCGTTCTGGGACAGTCTGGGCCGGCATTTCTTTCAAATGGACTTCAGCCATGCCGATCACTTGTCAGGCCTTGGCAACAAATCGTTCATCGCCGAACTGATGCCGCGCCAGCCGTTGTACACCTGCATGCTCACCGAACAAGCCCAGGCGGCGATCGGCCAAGCACACCCGAATACCGAGCCAGCACTGAAAATCCTTCAGGCCGAAGGTTTTACCCACAAAGGCTACATCGACATCTTTGACGGCGGCCCGGTGATCGAAGCGCCGGTGCGCTCGATCCGCACTGTGCGCGAGAGCGTCGAGTTGACCCTGAGCCTCGGCAGCCCGGATGAACAGGCACCGCTGTGGCTGATTCACAACCGGCGTCTGGAAAACTGCCGCATCACCGTGGCCCGTGCGCGCCGGGTCGGCAGCAGCCTGGTGATCGACCGCCTCACCGCCAAGCGCCTTCAGCTGCAACCGGGCAATTCGGTGCGCGCGGCAATGCTGCCCAATCAACAGCAACAGGCGGTGGCGGCCTGACGGTCATCACCGCAAAAAGGTAAATCCTTTCAGCAAAAGCGTCCGCGACAACCTGTCCCTTGCAAATTCGTCATGATCATTGACCCATTCGCGTGATAGCCTTTTCATTCTTCGGCGTTGACACCTTTGTTCAAGCCTTTCCATTCCTTTGTATTGGTGGAACTCGTATGACCAGGCTTTCCCATCAAGATTTGCGCCGTAACTTCCGTCAACTGCTGGCTTCCGACACCTGCTACCACACGGCTTCGGTGTTCGATCCGATGTCCGCGCGCATTGCCGCTGACCTGGGTTTTGAAGTGGGGATTCTCGGCGGTTCCGTGGCCTCTTTGCAGGTGCTCGGTGCCCCGGACTTTGCCCTGATCACCCTCAGCGAGTTCGCCGAACAGGCCACCCGCATCGGCCGCGTCGCCCAATTGCCGGTGATCGCCGACGCCGACCACGGCTACGGCAACGCCCTCAACGTGATGCGCACCATCGTCGAACTGGAACGCGCCGGCGTCGCCGCCCTGACCATCGAAGACACCTTGCTGCCAGCCCAATTCGGCCGCAAATCCACCGACCTGATCACCGTTGCCGAAGGCGTCGGCAAGATCCGCGCAGCGCTGGAAGCCCGGGTTGATACGGAAATGGCGATCATCGCCCGTACCAATGCCGGTATTTTGCCGAACCAGGAGATCATCAGCCGTACTCGCCAGTATCAGGCGGCCGGGGCTGACGGCATCTGCATGGTCGGGATTCAGGATTTCGATCAGCTCGAGCAAATCGCCGAACACCTGACCGTTCCGCTGATGCTGGTGACCTACGGCAACCCTGCACTGCGCGACGACAAGCGTCTGGCCGAGCTCGGTGTGCGCGTGACCATCGATGGCCATGGCGCGTACTTTGCGGCGATCAAAGCGACGTACGACAGCCTGCGTGAACAGCGGCAGATCTTTACCCAGGCGTCCGACCTGAGCGCAACTGAGTTGACGCACACCTATACCCAGCCGGAGGAATACATTCTCTGGGCCAAGGAATACATGAGCGTCAAGGAGTGATGGGTTGGCCGGGCTGACGCCATCGCGAGCAGGCTCACTCCTACAATTGATCAGTGTTGAACACAAATACTGTGTGCACTAAAGATCTACTGTAGGAGTGAGCCTGCTCGCGATAGCAACAGCCGCTACACCGCTAAACCGGCGTCTTGCAAGCCTCCTCCCGCTGCACCGCCCGCGCCTGAATCACATTCAGAATCGCACAGCCCTCGCGCATCAACAGATGCACCGCACGGGTCACTCACAGCTTCCACTTTTCCCACAAAAGCCCCTCACCCTAGCCCTCTCCCAGAGGGAGAGGGAACCGATTGGGGGATGCTCGGGAGCTACGCCGACTTGAAACACCGCGCTGAATCCGATTTTGAATTCAAAATTGATCTTTCAGGCCGCCGTGTTAATCACATACAACACAGTCAGTCCCCTCTCCCTCCAGGAAAGAGAACTGATTGGGGGATGCTCGGGATCTACGCCGACCTGTGACACCGCGCTGAATCCGATTTTGAATTCAAATGGATCTTTCAGGTCGCCGTATTCATCACAAACAACACGGTCAGTCCCCTCTCCCTCCGGGAGAGGGTTAGGGTGAGGGCAAATGCACCTGACACCCCACCCGCATCAGTCACACCACAAACCCACTCACCGTGGCTTGGCCAACTCCATGATCATCCGCGACAACAGATAAATCCGCGGCGCCACACTCGCCACTTCGGCGTATTCCTCCGGCGTGTGAATATTGCCGCCAACAATCCCGAAGCCATCCAGCGTCGGTGTGCCGACCCCGGCAGACAAACTCGCATCCGCCGCACCGCCACTGCCCTCCTCCGTCAACTTGCGGCCAATCTCGCCATAAATCCCCTGGGCCATGGCCATCAGACGATCCGACTCAGGCGTCTGCGGCATCGGTGGCAGCCCGCGTTGCAACGAAGTCTTCACTTCCGTCTCAGCAATCAGCTTGTCCTGCGACACCCGCGCCAGATCCTTCTCGATCCGGTCGAACTCCTCCGGCACTGCCGCGCGCACGTCTGCCTTGGCCGTGGCTTGATCGGGAATCACGTTGGTGCGATCGCCGGCCTTGAGCACGGTGAAGTTGATGGTGGTTTTCTTCGCTTCATCGCCGAGTTTTCCCAGTTGCAGAATCTGGTGCGCCGCTTCCATCGCGGCGTTGCGCCCCAGTTCCGGGGCGACGCCAGCGTGCGCGGCTTTACCCTTGACCTCGACCAGCGCCGTCGCGCTGCCCTTGCGCCACACCACCAGACCATCGGCCGGGCGGCCCGGCTCCAGATTGAGGGTCACGTCGTGCTGTTTGGCGGTTTTCTTGATCAGGTCGGTGGCGACGTCCGAGCCGGTTTCTTCGCTGGCGTCGAGCAGGAAGGTGATCTGCGCGTAGTCCTTGAAGTCGAGGTTTTTCAGGACTTTCAACGCATAGATCCCGGCGACGATGCCGCCCTTGTCATCCATCACCCCCGGCCCGTAAGCACGGCCGTCCTTGATGTGGAACGGCCGCTCGGCCGCCGAACCTTCCTTGAACACCGTGTCCATGTGCGCCATCAGCAGGATTTTTGCCTTGCCAGTGCCTTTCAGCGTCGCCAGTACATGGTTGGATTTTTCCGGCGTGTTCGGCACCAGTTCGATGGTGGCGCCGAGCTTTTTCAGCTCATCGATAGCGATGTCGCTGACTTGCTTGAGGCCCGGTTCATAGCCGGAACCAGAGTCGATATTGACCAGCCGCTCCAGCAATTTCAGCGCTTCTGGCTGGTATTGCTCGGCATCGGCGAGTACTTGTTTGTGCGGCTCGGCAAACGCGTGGGCAGCCGAGAAAGCGAGAGACAGGCCGAGGCTGGCGGCCAGCAGGGAGCGAGAAAATGAGAACGTCATGAAGCGATCCTTGTTTCGCGTCGGGGGGATTCAACCGTACCCGACATCGGCGCGAGGCTCTACACCGAATGCGACACTGATCTAACCGACAACACACCCCCCCCCTGTGGGAGCGAGCTTGCTCGCGAAAGCGGTGGATCAGTCAACATTGATATCGCCTGGCAGGACGCCTTCGCGAGCAAGCTCGCTCCCACAGGGGATCTACGGTGTAGCGGTCAAACCGAATCCAGCAACGTCCGCCGGGGCTTGCCATCACAATTGCAGATCACCCGATTACGCCCGCCTGCCTTGGCTTCATACAACGCCTGATCGGCATCATTGAGCCAGCGCGTCGCGTCGGTATGCGCCGGATCGTAAGCCGCCAGGCCAATACTCAAGCTGACCTTCAACGCCGGATTCTGCTCATACCCCAGAATCGCAAAACGCTCACGCAACGCTTCCATCGCCTGCGCGGCGTTGAACAGCGGCAGATCCGGCAAAATCACGCAGAACTCATCACCGCCATAACGCCCGGCAACGTCGGTTGCCCGCAGGTTTTGTTTAAGTAACTTGCTCAACTGGCGCAACACGATGTCGCCCGCGACATGGCCGTAGGTATCGTTGATTGCCTTGAAGTGATCAATGTCGATCAGCGCAATCGCCGCACCCTGCTTCTGCCGCTTGCAGCGCTGAAAAGCGATCTCCAGTTGATCTTTCCAGGCGCCATGATTGAGCAACCCGGTGAGGCTGTCGGTGCGGCTCAGGGCAAGCAATTCGCGTTTATGCCGACCCAGAGTGTAGGCCTGGCGAAAGCAGATCCAGCCCAGCGCCAACGGGTACAGCAGCAGCAACGGAAAACAGGCGTACATTTGCGCAGGCGATGTCTGCGGAACGAAGGCCGGAGCAAACACCACCAGCCCGACGCCGACCCCGAGCAACTGCGCCGCAGAGCCTGCCAATAGAAAGCGTGAACCACCGATAGCGACGTTGTTCATCGCCATCATCGAAATGGTCGTCGCCGTGGGCAGCGGATTGAAATGCATGGCGGCAAGCCAAAAGCCGCCGAAAAAAGCGTCGATCAACAGATTGCGGTGTTCAGCGTGGTAAGGAACCCGGGCGCGGCGTGCCCATTGAAACGCCAGATGCGGCCAGACCAGGCCGTTGAAGAACATCAGTGCCCAGACCCACAGCGGCGGATCGAGCGAGTACATCGCCACGCTCACGCACACAAGCCCCAGAATCAGCCCGAGGATGCGCGATGTATAAAGCCTCCTGGCCAATGAAAGTCCCTTTCCTCCGGTATTTCCCATAAGGACCTCGATCACGCACACCGCAGGACGGATGTGCTGGAAGTCTAACAGGGCGACGTTAAATAGCCATCACCGGCCAGCGGGCTGAATAGAGCGACATCACGGCCGCACACAGTGCAAATATTTGGCTATACATGAAAGGAGCAAAATGGAAAAACAACTATAAGAAGGAGGCCCATGCACACCTATCACGTGTTGATCATCGGCAGCGGTTTTGGCGGTCAATGTGCTGCGGTCAACCTGCTCAAAGCCGGGATCGACGATTTTCGCCTGCTGGAACGACGGGACTTCTTTGGCGGCACCTGGTGCCAGAACACCTACCCCGGCGCGGCGGTGGACGTGCCATCGCCGCTGTATTCGCTGTCGTTTGCGCCGTACCGCTGGTCGCAGATGTTCGCCGGACAGGCCGAACTGCAGCGCTACACCGAGCATGTCATCGAGCAGTTCGGTTTGCGCGAACGCGTGGAGCTGGAGGCCAATGTCGAGCGCGTCGAATGGGACGACACGGAAAAACGCTGGGCCGTGTATACCGCCAGCAAAGGCACCTTTTATGCGCAGTTCCTGATCAATGCCACCGGGCCATTGAGCCAACCGGTCATTCCGCACTTTCCCGGCCGGGATCGCTTTCAAGGCAAGACTTTTCATACAAACAATTGGGATCATAGCTACGACTACCGCGGTAAACGTGTGGCGATTGTCGGCAGCGGTGCCAGTGCGGTGCAGGTGATTCCAGCGATTGCGGCGCAGGTCGAGCAACTGCACGTGTTTCAACGCACGCCCCATTGGGTGCTGCCCCGCGCCGATCGTCAGTTCGGGCCGTTGCAACGCTGGCTGCTTGGCCGCAAACCCGCCTACAACCTGTTGCGCTGGCTGATTTACTGGCAATTCGAAACCCGGGTCATCGCGTTCAAATATTCGAAAGCAGCGATTCACATGGTCCAGCAGCACGCCCTGCGTTTTCTCAAACGCCAGGTGCCGGACCCGCTGCTGCGAAAAAAACTCACCCCGGACTTCACCATCGGCTGCAAACGGGTACTGGTTTCCAGTACCTATTACCCGGCGCTGAGTCGTGCGAATGTCACCTTGCATACCCGCGAGCAAGGCATTGCGTCCATCGACGAAACCGGCATCAACACTCAGGACGGTCAGCACATCGACGTTGATCTGATCGTCTGGTCGACCGGTTACGACGCCACCGACGGGGTGATTTCCTATCCGGTCAGCGGAAAAAACGCCGTGCAACTCAGAGAGGTCTGGGCGCAATACCCGCGCGCGTATCTGGGCACCAGCCTGCCGGACTTCCCCAACCTGTTTATCGTCACCGGCCCCAACACCGGCATCGGCCACACCTCGGCGCTGTTCATCATCGAGTCGCAGATGAACTACATCCTCGACTGCATTCGCACCGTGCAGGCCAAAGGCCTGCGCAGCATCGAAGTGCGCCCCGAAGCGGAACGTACCTACACTGAGATGATTCATCGGGAGATGGAACGCACGGTCTGGAAGTCCGGCGGCTGCCACAGTTGGTATCAAAGCAAGAGCGGTCATGTGATCGCGATGTTTCCCGGCTTCAGTTTCAGCTATCACCGCTTGACCCGGGCGCTGAAACCGGCCGACCACATTCTGTCCTGAACACGTAAAAGGAAGACGTCGATGCTTTTGCTGTTTGTCGCCCTCGCGGTTTTCGTGGCCTGGAGCTGGTTGAGTTATCCGGCGGTCGGCCATTGGCTGTACGACTTGAACATGGCCATCGAGGCCAAGTTGTACAAATTGCACAAGATCGAAGTGCCGATCGCCGAGATGACTGTCTCGACCTGGCAGGGCGGGCCGTACGAAGCGGCCAGCGCGATTCTGATGCTGCATGGCTACAGCGCCGAGAAGAACCTGTGGCTGCGCTTTTCCCGGCATTTCGTGCGCCAGTATCGGGTGATCATTCCGGACCTCGCTGGCCATGGTGAAACCGGCTTCAAGGCTGGCGGCGGCTACGACATTCCATTGCAGGCCAAGCGCATGATCCAGTTGCTCGACGTCTGCGGGGTGGAGAAAGTCCATGTGATCGGCAACTCGATGGGCGGCTACATTGCCGCGTGGCTGGCGGCGACGTATCCGGACCGCATCGCTTCGGTGGCATTGATCGACCCGGCGGGTGTCACCGCGCCCGAGGTCAGCGACATGGAGCGGCATCTGGCGCGCGGGCATAACCCGTTTCTGATCAACTCGCGGGAAGAGTTTCGCCAGTTTTACGCGATGACCATGGAATCGCCGCCGTGGGTGCCGAACCTGGTGCTGGACGCCATCGCCCAGCGCTACGAACAACAACGCGATGAACTGGAGGAGATCTTCCGCGATTTTCGCGCCAGCCCGCCGATGGAGCCGAAACTACCCGACATCAAATGCCCGGCGCTGTTGCTCTGGGGCCGCAAGGATCGGCTGATCGATGTCAGCAGCGTGCCGGTGTGGAGCAAGGGCATCGCCAATTTGCGCGTGGATGTCTGGGATCATGTCGGGCACATGCCGATGGTTGAACAGCCGGGGAATACTGCAGAGCTTTATCGCGAGTTTCTGGGAAGCCAAAGATGACAATGCACCCAGCCCCTGATCGTTCCCTCGCTCTGCGTGGTAATGCCTCAAGGGACGCTCCGCGTCCAGTGACGCGGAGCGTCACGGGCTGCATTCCCACGCAGAGCGTGGGAACGATCA
>NZ_JBSVXS010000118.1:0-16403 GCF_054070155.1 Pseudomonas sp. SDT291_1_S447 | reverse complement strand
TGTACGACACAAATCCTGTGGGAGCGAGCTTGCTCGCGAATGGCCGCGACTCGGGTTCATGCTGTTACCGGTGTGTGGCGATCCAGATCAACAACCCCGCCTGAAACACCGCAAACGCCACCAGGCACGTAATCGTGAAACGCAAACCAGCGTCTTCACGCTTGAACTTGCTGACCTTGTCTTCCTGCTTCTTCAGCTTCACTTCCTGCTCGGCCAGATTCTGCTCGGCCTGCTGAAGCATCTGCGCCGCTTCAAGAATTTCGACGATCTGCAGCTTTTCGCTGTTCCAGTCGCCGAGCAAATCGCCGACCTGCACTTCCTTGACGCTGCCCTTCAAATGCTGCGCATCGGCGTACACCACATCAAAGCCGTGCACGCGCAGGAAGTGATCGCGACGCAGACGCGTGTCTTCGTTCAGCGCGTCCTTGTTGTTCAAGTCCATGCCGTCGACGGTGTAGGTCGGCCAACGCTTTTTCGCCCAATTGATGCCTTGCGCGGCCATGTAACGGCCGATGCCACGGTTCATCGGTTCGATCTGCAAGCCGCTGTCGGGGCCGAAGTGCACACGCTTGGTGGTGTGATCCACCCACACGTCCAGCTGATTCTGTTCTTTGCGCACACGCTGGCCGGGCAGTTTAATCGCCATGCGCATCAGGCTTTTTTCTTTGCTGTTGCGTTCGGCGTAACCGAATTCGACGAAGCGCAAGGGGCGCCCGCCAGTGTTGCGATCGGTTTGCAGCGGGGCCAGGCGGAGCATCTTGTGGTGCTCGACGTGGACATCCGCCCACGGCAGCTCGACCGCTGGCGGTGCGTCTTTTTCAGCGGTGGTGTCGGGTGAAGTCTGGGTATCAGTCATAACGGCGAGATCCTGTCCAAGCCCTGCTTGTCGCCAGCTGTTGCGCTGGCGACAAAGGCTTATCGGCCGTTTTTTGCAGGACTAGAGGGCAAACAACGCTTAACTGGCGCGAAGTCCGTCAATAAACTCAATGATCTTCGCGCCGAGTTCCGCCGCCAGTGGCAAATTTGGATCCTTGTACGAAGCCAATTGCCGCTTCATATCGTTGTGGACGATGCGCATGACGTGGTTCATGCCGTCGATCACCGCCAGTTCGGCGTCGGGTTTGGCGGCCTTTAGCGCTTGCGCATCGCCAACGCCGACCTGCATGTCGTTGCTGCCCTGGACGATCAGCGCCGGCATCTGCAATTGCGCGAAGGCTTTCGCCGGATCCTGACGGAACAGCGAAATCAGATACGGCTGCACGCTCGGGCGGAAAATCACCTGCAACGGTTGCGGCACATTGTCATCGGTGTGGCCAGCCTTGAGGCTATCGAGCAATTCATTGCTGCGCAGCATCAGCGGTGGCGGCAGGCTACGGGCCAGTTGTTCGCGGATCACCTGATCGACCGGACGGGCGCTGCCGGACAGGGAAATCACCGCCGCCGCATCGACTTTCGGCGCGGCGAGGCTGGCAATCAGCGCGCCTTCACTGTGGCCGAGCAGGATCAATTTGCCGAAACGCGGATCGGCCTTGAGCTTCTGCCCCCACGCCACCGCGTCCGCCGCGTAGGCTTCCACCGACAAATTGCGCTCATCCGGCGTCGCCGCCAGGCTCGCCGCAACACCGCGCTTGTCGTAACGCACGCTGGCGATATTGTGTTTGGCCAGCACCCAGGCCAAGCGTTTTAGGCTGTCGTTGCGCCCACCGTCGGGGTTGTTTCCGTCACGATCCGTAGGACCTGAGCCAGAAATGATCAGGACAACCGGCACCGGGTTGTCAGATTTTGGCAGCAGCAGCGAACCGAAAAGTTCGCCAGTGCCGGTATCCAAAGTAACCGGGCGTTGTAGGACCGTCGCTTGGGCAAAGCCCGTAAACAGGGTAAGACTCAAGATCAAAACTCGCAGCATCATCACGCCATCATTCGCCAAGGTGCCGGTTGGACTCGCCAGCACCACTAAGGTTCGAGGATGAACTACTCGGTTAGCCTGCGTATACTGGCGCGCATCACGAATTTGGGTTTGATTTCACGGAGCGTCCTGCATGTCCGGCAATACCTACGGCAAGTTGTTCACTGTCACCACCGCTGGCGAGAGCCATGGTCCGGCGTTGGTCGCCATTGTCGACGGCTGCCCGCCGGGCCTGGAGATCTCCCTCGAAGACCTGCAGCGCGACCTCGATCGCCGCAAGCCCGGCACCAGCCGCCACACCACCCAGCGTCAGGAAGCCGACGAAGTCGAAATCCTCTCCGGGGTGTTCGAAGGGCGCACCACCGGTTGCTCGATCGGCCTGCTGATCCGCAACACCGACCAGAAGTCCAAGGACTACTCGGCGATCAAGGATCTGTTCCGCCCTGCCCACGCCGACTACACCTATCACCACAAATACGGCGAGCGCGATTACCGTGGCGGTGGCCGCAGCTCGGCCCGCGAGACCGCAATGCGCGTGGCGGCCGGGGCGATCGCCAAGAAATACCTGGCCAGCCAAGGCATCGTCATCCGTGGTTACATGAGCCAGCTCGGTCCGATCGAAATCCCGTTCAAGACCTGGGATTCGGTGGAAGAGAACGCCTTCTTCAGCCCCGATCCAGACAAAGTCCCTGAGCTGGAAGCCTACATGGACCAATTGCGCCGCGACCAAGACTCGGTCGGGGCGAAGATCACCGTCGTTGCCGAAGGCGTGATGCCAGGTCTGGGCGAGCCGATTTTCGATCGTCTCGACGCTGAGCTGGCCCATGCGCTGATGAGTATCAACGCCGTCAAAGGCGTGGAAATCGGCGCCGGATTTGCTTCGGTTGCCCAGCGCGGTACCGAACACCGTGATGAAATGACCCCGGAAGGTTTCCTCAGCAACAACGCGGGCGGCATCCTTGGCGGCATCTCGTCCGGTCAGCCGATTGTTGCCCATTTGGCGCTGAAGCCGACGTCGAGCATCACCACCCCGGGCCGTTCGATCGATATCCACGGCAATCCGGTCGATGTGATCACCAAGGGCCGTCACGACCCTTGCGTCGGCATTCGTGCAACGCCGATTGCCGAAGCGATGATGGCCATTGTGCTGATGGATCACCTGCTGCGTCACCGTGGCCAGAACGCCGATGTGCGCGTGAGCACGCCGGTGCTGGGTCAGCTTTGATGGCGGACCTTCAAGCCGTCGCGGCATAACCGTGGCGGCGCTCCCTTACTGGCGGCTGTCCAGTTTCTATCTGTTCTATTTCGCCTTGCTCGGTTCGACAGCGCCGTTTCTGGCGCTGTACTTCGATCACCTCGGCTTCAGTCCGGCGCGGATCGGTGAACTGGTCGCGATCCCGATGCTGATGCGCTGTGTGGCGCCGAACATCTGGGGCTGGCTCGGCGATTACACCGGCAAACGCTTGGCCATCGTGCGCTTCGGCGCGGTGTGTACGCTGCTGACTTTCTCGTTGATTTTCGTCAGCAAGACCTACGCCTGGCTGGCGATGGTCATGGCGTTGCACGCATTCTTCTGGCACGCGGTACTGCCGCAGTTCGAAGTCATCACCCTGGCGCATTTGCAGGGGCAGACTTCGCGTTACAGCCAGATTCGCCTGTGGGGCTCGATCGGTTTCATCATCACCGTGGTCGTACTGGGCCGGCTGTTCGAATGGCTGAGCCTCGACATCTATCCGGCGGCGCTGGTGTTGATCATGGCCGGCATCGTCCTCAGCAGTCTGTGGGTGCCGAACGCGCAACCGCCGCAAGGCAATCGGCCGAGCGGTGAGGGTTTTCTCAAGCAACTGCGCAATCCCGGCGTGCTGGCGTTCTATGGCTGCGTGGCGCTGATGCAAATGAGCCACGGCCCGTATTACACCTTTCTGACCTTGCACCTGGAACGACTCGGCTACACACGCGGCACGATCGGCATGCTCTGGGCTGTGGGTGTGGTCGCCGAAGTGCTGATGTTCATGGCGATGAGCCGGATTCTTGCGCGGTTTTCCCTGCGCCGCGTATTGATGGCAAGTTTTCTGCTGGCGGCGCTGCGCTGGTTGCTGCTAGGTTCGTTCGCCGAGTTTCTCTGGGTGCTGTTGTTCGCGCAGATTCTGCATGCGGCGACCTTCGGCAGTTTTCACGCCGCTGCCATCGCTTTCGTGCAACGTAGCTTCGGCGCGCGCCAGCAAGGGCAGGGCCAGGCGTTGTACGCCGCACTGGCCGGCACCGGCGGTGCGCTCGGCGCGTTGTATTCCGGTTACAGCTGGAATGCCCTCGGCGCGACATTGACCTTTAGTATTGCCAGTCTCGCGGCGCTCGCTGCTGCCGTTATCATTGCCACACGTATGCAAGAGGACAGGCCATGAGCCTTACGCGTGAACAACTCGCCCAGCAAATCGTCGACGCCGGGCGCTTTCTTTATGGTCGCGGCTGGTCGCCGGCCACCAGCAGCAACTACTCGACACGCCTGTCGCCGAGCGAAGCGCTGCTGACCGTGTCCGGCAAGCACAAAGGCCAGTTGGGTCTGGACGATGTGCTCGCCACCGATCTGTCGGGCAACAGCCTGGAGCCAGGCAAAAAACCGTCCGCGGAAACCCTGCTGCACACTCAGCTGTATAGCTGGCGGCCGGAGATCGGCGCAGTGCTGCACACCCATTCGGTGAATGCCACGGTGCTGTCGCGCCTGACCCCGCAAGACTTTATCGAATTCGAAGACTACGAATTGCAGAAAGCCTTCAGCGGCATCTCGACTCACGAATCGCGGGTGCGCGTGCCGATTTTCGACAACGATCAGGACATTGCGCGCCTCGCCGCCAAGGTGCAGCCTTGGCTCGACGCCCATCCCGATTGCGTCGGTTATCTGATTCGCGGTCACGGCCTCTACACCTGGGGCGCGCAGATGAGCGATGCGCTGCGGCAGATCGAGGCCTTTGAATTTCTGTTTGAATGCGAGTTGAAAACCCGCAGCGTCATGAACCGCCAAGGCTGACTTCACCAGAAGTAGCCCATTTGCCTGATGAAATGCTGTGCCCGACCGGTCTGCAAGAACCGGACGGCAAGGCCGATACCGAGGAATTGCCCCAATGAGCAGCCTGTCCGTCTATCACGTATCCAGTCCCGAGATTCCGAACAAGGTGCTGACCCACTTTGAAGACATCGCCTCGACCCTGGCCGAGCAGGGCGTGCGCTTCGACCGTTGGCAAGCCGCCGCAAAGATTCAGCCCGGCGCTACCCAGGAAGAAGTGATCAGCGCCTATCAAGAGCAGATCGACCAATTGATGACCGAGCGCGGTTACATCACCGTCGACGTGATCAGCCTGAACAGCGATCACCCACAAAAAGCCGAATTGCGTGCCAAGTTTCTCGAAGAACATCGCCATGGCGAAGACGAGGTCAGATTTTTCGTCGCCGGCCGTGGGTTGTTTACTCTGCACATCGACGATTACGTCTACGCCGTCCTCTGCGAGAAAAATGATCTGATTTCCGTGCCGGCTGGCACCAAGCACTGGTTCGACATGGGCGAGCATCCGCACTTTGTCGCGATTCGCCTGTTCAACAACCCTGAAGGCTGGGTTGCCAATTTCACCGGCGAAGACATCGCCGGCCGCTTCCCGCGTCTGGAGGACTGATTCGATGTCGATCAAAGCCATTGTCACTGACATTGAAGGCACCACCAGCGCGGTGAGTTTCGTGTTTGACGTGCTATTTCCGTACGCCGCTAAACACCTGCCGGATTTCGTTCGGCAGAACGCTGAACGCGCCGATGTCGCCGAGCAACTCGACGCCGTGCGCCGTGACAGCAATGCGCCGCAAGCCGATGTTGAGCGGGTTGTTGAAATTCTCTTGAGCTGGATCGAGGAAGATCGCAAAGCCACGCCGCTCAAGGCCTTGCAAGGCATGGTCTGGGCTCAGGGTTATCACGCCGGGCAGTTGAAGGGGCATGTTTACCCGGATGCCGTTGAAGCGCTAAAACGCTGGCACGCGGCGGGTTATCAACTGTTTGTGTACTCGTCGGGCTCGATTCAGGCGCAGAAACTGATTTTCGGCTGCTCAGAGGCGGGGGATCTGACACCGCTGTTCAGCGGCTATTTCGACACGACGTCGGGGCCCAAACGCGAGGCGCAGTCGTACACCAATATCCAGAAAGCCATTGGCGTCGAACCCGAAGAAATCCTGTTCCTCTCGGATATCGTCGAAGAGCTCGACGCCGCGCAAGCAGCCGGCCTGCAAACCTGCGGCCTCGCCCGTGAAGGCGGCGAGCTGGGCAGCCACATCACCGTCGACACCTTCACCGGCATAGAACCCGAAGCCTTCTAACCCACACAAATCAAATGTGGGAGCGAGCTTGCTCGCGAAGGCGGAATATCAGATAAAAAATTTCTCCCTGACACACCGCTTTCGCGAGCAGGCTCGCTCCCAGAGGAATTGGCGTCAGCCACAAAAAAAACAGGCCGTGAAGCGAAAGCTCCACGGCCTGTTTTGTTTAAAGCGCTTTAAAAATTACAGCGAGTGATACGTCGGCAGGGCAAAACGCTGCTGGCTCTGCAGCATGGCAATTTGCGGCAGTTCACTGGCTTGTTCAGCCAGGTCGCGGCGAATTGCACTGATCGCCCACGACAATTGGTCGCCGGCATGCAGTTGCTGATAAGTCAGTGCGCGCTTGAACACTTTGCCGTCGCTGCTGCGCAGAGTCAGCAGGATCCCGCCATCAGGACGTGGCGCAGTGGTGACGTCGAAGTTGGAGAACAGGGAGGTAAATTTTTCTTGGATCAGGCTCATGTCTATCAGCTCCTTATGCACTTGAATGGCAAGCATGCAGAGGAGGTTGCAGCGATTGTGCCAGCATTTGAAATTAATAAAATCCTTATAAATCAATAAGTTAAAAAATAGGAAAATTCAGGTTGTCGTGCAAACTGCATGAATGGCCATCGTGCATCCTGCATTTTGCGGGATCGTTATCGAAACAACGGAACCAATCGCTTACCCGATGATCATCGCCGCCGTCGGCCGATCAGCGGATACAAAACATTGCAAAAACCGCGTGTACAGCTCGAGAAGCGCTGACGTATTTTCGATCTCGACCCGCGCTTGAGTGCGCTGGTTGCTTCAAGCAAGCCCGAAAAATAAAAACATCGACCTGCACGCCAAGGTCGGACGGGGAGCTTTCATGAGCCACGCGCCAAGCGACACGATTACCTGGGGCATGATGCTCCGCAAACTGCCGATGATTGCCAAAGCCATTCCGCGAGTGGTCAAGGGCATGAAGGTGGCCAACGTCACGGATCCGACCCAAAGCTGTGGCCTTGGCTGGACATTCGAACAAGCGACGCTGCGCAATCCCGAGGGCCAGGCGTTGTTGCAGGGCGATGTGCGGCTGACCTATGCGCAGGTCAACCAGTGGGCCAACCGCATCGCTCATTATCTGAACGGGCAGGGCATCGGCAAGGGCGACGTGGTCGCGGTGTTCATCGAAAACCGCCCGGAATTGCTGGTGACCATTCTGGCGCTGGCCAAGGTCGGCGCGGTCAGCGCGCTGCTCAATACCTCGCAGACTCGCGACACGCTGATCCATAGCGTGAATCTGGTGGCGCCGGAAGCGATTGTGGTCGGCGAAGAACTGCTTCCGGCTTATGCGGCAATTCGCGAGCAAGTGGCGATTACCACGCCGCGCACCTGGTTTGTCGCCGATCAGGACACCTACAGCCATCCGGGCATTGCGCCCGAAGGCTACGTCAATCTGATCAGCGCCAGTGCCGATGCCTCCAGCGAAAATCCGCCGAGCAGTCAGCAGGTGTTTTTCGACGATCCGTGTTTCTACATTTACACCTCCGGCACCACCGGCCTGCCCAAGGCCGGCGTGTTCAAACATGGTCGCTGGATGCGCAGTTCTGCCAGTTTCGGCATGATCGCCCTCAACATGGGCCCCGACGATGTCGTCTACTGCACCTTGCCGCTGTATCACGCCACCGGTCTTTGCGTGTGCTGGGGCTCGGCAGTCAACGGCGCCTCGGGCTTCGCGATTCGTCGCAAGTTCAGCGCCAGCCAGTTCTGGAACGACGTGCGTCGTTATCGCGCGACCACCATCGGTTACGTCGGCGAATTGTGTCGTTATCTGGTCGATCAACCGGCCAGCGCCGATGACAGCCGCCACGATGTGCGCAAGATGATCGGCAACGGCTTGCGTCCCGGCGCCTGGGCCGAATTCAAGACACGCTTCGCCGTCGAGCACATCTGCGAACTGTATGCGGCGAGCGACGGCAATATCGGTTTCACCAACATTCTCAACTTCGACAACACCATTGGCTTCTCGCTGATGGCGTGGGAGCTGGTGGCCTACGATCATGACAGC
Organism: Pseudomonas sp. SDT291_1_S447; assembly: GCF_054070155.1. Lineage (NCBI taxonomy): Bacteria > Pseudomonadati > Pseudomonadota > Gammaproteobacteria > Pseudomonadales > Pseudomonadaceae > Pseudomonas > Pseudomonas sp. SDT291_1_S447. The sequence goes on along the minus strand of NZ_JBSVXS010000118.1, from coordinate 8,112 downwards.
GGTGAACCGCTGCGCAGCGCCGACGGTTTCATGAGCAAGGTTGGCAAAGGTGAGCAGGGCTTGCTGCTGGCGCGGATCGACGAGAAGGCGCCGCTGGACGGCTACACCGATCCGCAGAAAACCGCCAAGGTCGTGCTGCACGACGTGTTTAGCAAAGGCGATCGCTTTTTCAACACCGGCGACCTACTGCGCAATATCGGTTTTGGCCACGCACAATTTGTTGATCGGCTCGGTGATACGTATCGCTGGAAGGGCGAAAACGTCTCGACCACTGAAGTCGAAAACCTGTTGCTGCAACACCCGCACATCTCTGAGGCGGTGGCGTATGGCGTGGAAATCCGCAATACCAACGGCCGTGCCGGGATGGCGGCGATAACGCCTGCGGAATCCCTTGCGACGCTGGATTTCGCCGAGTTGCTGACCTTTGCCCGGGAGCGTATGCCGGCCTATGCCGTACCGTTGTTCCTGCGAGTGAAGGTCAAGATGGAAACTACCGGCACCTTCAAATATCAGAAAACACGCCTGAAAAATGAAGGCTTCGACCCCGGCCAGACGGGTGATGACCCGATCTATGCATGGCTGCCCGGCACCCAGACCTACGTTCGGGTCACCGACGAGGTGCTGGCGGAAATTCATCAAGGCAAACATCGTTATTGAATCTGGCTATGAGACGGCTTGAGAAAAAGGGGGTGACAGCCAGCGTCTCGCTCGGGAAACTGTCGGCTTTCCGATTGACCGAAAGTGGAGTTGCCCCATGTCCGACCAAAGCCGCCAGATGACCCCTGAAGAAGCTGCCGAATTCACCGAGCAGGTTTTCAACAAGGCGCGTGACGGTGATGCTGAGATGCTTGATCGTCTGGTAACGGCCGGTTTGCCGGTGAACCTGAAAAACAGCAAGGGCGACACATTGCTGATGCTGGCCAGCTACTACGGCCATGTGGATGCGGTGCAAGTGCTGCTTAAACACAAGGCTGACCCGGAAATGCGCAATGGCAACGGCCAGAGTCCGATTGCCGGTGCGGCGTTCAAAGGCGATCTGGCGGTGGTCACGGCGTTGGTCGAGGCGGGTGCAGAGATTGAGGGCTCGTCGTTTGATGGGCGTACGGCGCTGATGATGGCAGCGATGTTCAACCGCGTTGCAATCGTTGAATACCTGATCAGCAAAGGCGCCAACGCGCAGGCCAAGGACGCCAATGGCGTGACCGCGCTCGACGCTGCACGGACGATGGGCGCGGTTGATACCACGGCGCAGCTGGAAAAATTGTTGGGTTGATAAGATCAGAAGATCGCAGCCTGCGGCAGCTCCTACACTGATTGCGTTTGTGGCCCGTTTCGCGGTCGAACGCTGAACTTGCAGGAGCTGCCGCAGGCTGCGATCTTTTGCTTTGTGCGCTATCCTCCGCGCCCTCGAAATTCACCTTCGCCACAGGATCCGCCCTCATGAAAGCCGCACTCGTCGAACTCATCAGCAAAATCAGCTCCGGCTGCATGGGCGAGGACGAGATCGTGAAAGTCGCCGACGAAGCGGCACAGGCCTACGCCGATGCTGATGCTTTTCTGACCGCCAACCCGGACATCAACTATGACGACACATTCCCGATCCCGTTGGGTGAGTGGGTCGTAGTCGGCAGTCTGCCGGAAACCGTGCTGTTCCAGGCTGACACCTACGTCGATTTGTTCGCGCAGATTGTTGCCTCGTTCGGTCCGGGCGTCGATTTCAACCTCAAGCCCAAGCAACTGGCCAAAACCGAAGCCTTGACCGCTCTCAACCGCATTCAGGTGCAAATGAGCAGCATGAACAAGGAGAACGGCGGTTACACGCTGATGAACTTCAGTCAGTTGCTCGACGACGAGCTGCAAATGGTTTTGGTCTACGGCAACGACGTGCCACGGGTACTGGAGTTGTGCGCTGAAGTCGGCATCGCCGCCGCGCCATCGCTTGAAGCCCTGAAGATCGCTGTTCACGTCTGAACGCAATAAAAGGGAACCCTGCGCGCGACCGTCTATCCTAAAAGTGCATGCCACTATTCTGGAGCGACACCATGGGTTCCACGTTCAACGGTCTGATCGGCCTGATCATCCTTGCCCTCGACATCTGGGCCATCATCAACGTGTTGAAAAGCGGCGCGACCACCGGGATGAAAATCGTCTGGGTGCTGCTGATCATCCTCCTGCCGGTGCTGGGCCTGATCATCTGGGCTATTGCCGGACCGCGCGGTAACGTGCGGATCTGACACTGATCCCGAGAACACCGCAATACCCTGTAGGAGTGAGCCTGCTCGCGATAGCTATCCTTCAGTCAATGAGTCAGTGACTGAAAAACCGCTATCGCGAGCAGGCTCACTCCTACAAGGGATTGTGGTCTGCCGATGAAGTGAGGTTCGACCTGTCATCTTCGGCATCGTAGAATGCGCGCCTTTCCCGGGCAATCGTCCCCACGATTGGCGCCCGCGCATTCATCGGAGCACTTGACCATGACCGTCACCAAAACCAGCGAGTACCTGGAAACCCTTTACGAAGGCTACGGCCAGCGTTTTCGCATGGAAAAACTGCTGCACGAAGTGCGCACCGAACACCAGCATCTGGTGATTTTCCAGAACCCGCGCATGGGTCGTGTAATGGCGCTGGACGGCGTGATCCAGACCACCGAAGCCGACGAATTCATCTACCACGAAATGCTCACCCACGTGCCGATCCTCGCCCACGGCAGCGCCAAGCGCGTGCTGATCATTGGTGGCGGTGACGGCGGCATGCTCCGTGAAGTGACCAAGCACGCTGGTGTCGAGCACATCACCATGGTCGAGATCGACGGCACCGTGGTCGACATGTGCAAAGAGTTCCTGCCGAACCACTCCAGCGGCGCCTACGACGATCCACGCCTGAACCTGGTGATCGACGACGGCATGCGTTTCGTCGCCACTACCACCGAAAAATTCGACGTGATCATCTCCGACTCCACCGACCCGATCGGCCCGGGCGAAGTGCTGTTCTCGGAGAACTTCTACCAGGCGTGCCATCGCTGCCTGAACGAGGGCGGCATCCTCGTGACCCAGAACGGCACGCCGTTCATGCAAATCGACGAAGTGAAAACCACTGCCGGTCGCCTGAACAGCCTGTTCCCGGACTGGCACTTCTATCAGGCCGCCGTGCCGACCTACATCGGTGGCTCGATGACGTTCGCCTGGGGCTCGACCAACCCGGCTTACCGCAAGCTCAGCCGTGAAACCCTGCAACAGCGCTTCATTGGCAGCGGCATCGTCACTCGCTACTACAACCCGGAAATCCACATCGGCGCCTTCGCCTTGCCGCAGTACGTGCTGCAGGCGATCAACAAGCCAAGCAACGACTAAAGAACACTGAAACTCCCCTGTGGGAGCGAGCTTGCTCGCGAAATCGGACTGTCAGGCAACATATTTGTTGAATGAAAAACCGCTTTCGCGAGCAAGCTCGCTCCCACATTTGCTTCCCCGTAATGTAGATGTCGTTTTATTCATGTTCGTGCGCTGTAATCCTTTTGAACCAACTTTCGGCGCACCAGTCGATTTAGGTGTAAGCCCATTTGCGGGTTTGATCGAGGAGGCACCGATGCAAAAGTGGAAAGTCACTTTCGTGGACGATCATGGTGAAATTGTCGATGAGGTGTTCGAGCGCGCGGAATGCCCCAGCGACGATGAGGCCGCTCGATTGATCAAGGAACGGCTCCTGCCCGTCGCCGCCAAACTGGATCTCAACGATCTGGAAGGGCGAACCCCCGATGCTGGCGTCAAAAGCCTCGAAACCCAAAACAGCATCAAGATCCGCAGCATCACTCCAATCTGAAAATCTTCCTTCATCCGAAGCAACCAGGCCTTGGCAGCGGCTCTAACTTGGGGCTACTCTGCAAGCGAGATCAGCGAACGGATCGCTAAGGTCTGGTCTTGTCAGCTACATGCTTGTTCCCGCGTGCAACCACGTTGCCGTCGTACTTTGGCCTAAGGCCCGGGGCGGGAATACGGAAAGTCTATCCATCTATGCGAGGGGGACGATTCATGAGCACAGCCTATCAAGAAGACATCAGCAGCAATGTTCTGCGCCGCATGAAAGAAGGCGGTTTCGATTTTTCCCGATTCCATCCCATCGAGTTCTACGCGATTTTCCCGGACGAGGAGCGGGCGCGCAGGGCGGCAGGCAAATTTCGCGGTGAATCCATCAATGCCCAGGTCAGCGTGCGTGATGACGGTGCGTGGGCGCTGGAATTGAGCAAAGTGATGTACGCGACCTATGACGATATCGGCGACTTCGAGCAGGGTTTCTCTGCCGTGGTTGAACCTCTGGGCGGCATTATCGAAGGCTGGGGTGTGAAACAGGAGGTGCGCAACCGCCACCGTTTGAACTGATCTCTGGTTTCATTTGTTGAACAACGGCTGACCTTCGGGTTGGCCGTTGTCATTTTCGGCGTAAGCAAAACCCTGAAACAAGAAACCGAGGCAAAAAAAAGCCACCGGAGAGGGTGGCTAAAAGGGAAGACCGATAAGGAGAGGAAACCGGTCAGGGTTACAGCGGGGCGGGCTGCGAGGGCAGTCCAGGTCAGTTGAGCTGGCGACTTCGCGGCGCTGTGCGCGGGGAAGTTTTGCAGCGAATGCGCGGATTATCCGCAGGCAGTGCCGGGCAGTGAAATTAACTCTGACTATGCTGGTGATAGGCGATGCAGTGCGTCGCAATGAAGCGGGGGCAATCCGGTTGGGGCATTTGCCGCACAGGAATGGTGCGGTGCTTGCGGTGTGTATTTTCAACCGATTGAAATCAAAGCGTTTATGCCGATGGCACGGGCCTTGCGAAGGCCTGTATGTCCGGGTGACAAGGAGTACGGCATGATCCGCACCTATTTTGATGAGATGTACGATGCCGGCGGCCAGGTTCGCCCGCATTATCGCGAGTTCGCCCGCTGGCTGGCCGACACGCCTGACGAGCTGCTGGCCCAACGGCGACGCGAGGCTGACTTGCTGTTCCATCGCGCCGGGATCACTTTCACGCTCTATGGCGACGAGCAGGGCACCGAGCGCCTGATTCCTTTCGACACCATCCCGCGCAGCATTCCCGCCAGCGAGTGGCGAATCGTCGAGCGCGGCTGCATCCAGCGGGTCAAGGCGCTGAACATGTTTCTCGCTGACCTCTATCATGAGCAGCGCATCATCAAGGCCGGGATCATTCCTGCCGAACAGGTGCTGGCCAACGAGCAATATCAGTTGGCGATGCAAGGCCTCGATCTGCACCGTGATATCTATTCGCACATCTCCGGCGTCGATCTGGTGCGCGATGGCGACGGCACCTATTACGTGCTCGAAGACAACCTGCGCACCCCGAGCGGCGTCAGCTATATGCTCGAAGACCGCAAGATGATGATGCGCCTGTTCCCGGAGCTGTTTGCCGCGCAGCGCATTGCGCCGATCGATCACTACCCGAACCTGCTACTCGACACCCTGAAAAGCTCAAGTCCGATCGACGACCCGAGCGTCGTAGTGCTGACGCCCGGACGCTTCAACAGTGCATTCTTCGAACACGCGTTTCTCGCCCGGGAAATGGGCGTGGAACTGGTCGAAGGCGCGGATCTGTTCGTGCGTGACGACAAAGTGTTCATGCGCACCACCGACGGCCCGAAAGCGGTGGACGTGATCTACCGCCGCCTCGACGACGCGTTCCTCGATCCGCTGGCGTTCAATCCCGACTCGATGCTCGGTGTGCCGGGGCTGCTGTCGTCCTATCGCTCCGGCAATGTGGTGCTGGCCAACGCCATCGGCACTGGCGTGGCGGACGACAAATCGGTGTACCCGTTTGTTACCGACATGATCCGGTTCTACCTCGACGAAGAACCGATCCTGAAGAACGTGCCGACCTGGCAATGCCGCAACCCGTCTGAACTTTCCCACGTGCTGGCCAATCTTCCAGATCTGGTGGTCAAGGAAACCCAAGGCTCCGGCGGGTACGGAATGCTGGTGGGTCCGGCGTCGACGAAGGCCGAAATCGACGCGTTCCGCGAGCGGATCAAGGCCAAGCCCCACGCGTATATCGCGCAACCGACGCTGTCGCTGTCGACTTGTCCGACCTTTGTCGAAAACGGCATTGCGCCGCGCCATATCGACTTGCGTCCGTTTGTCTTGTCCGGGCGCGAAACCCGCGTGGTGCCCGGCGGTTTGACCCGTGTCGCGCTGCGCGAAGGCTCCCTGGTGGTGAATTCCTCCCAGGGTGGCGGAACCAAGGACACCTGGGTGGTCGAGGATTGAAGGAAGCTTGCCATGTTAAGTAGAACTGCCTCGGATCTGTATTGGATGTCGCGTTACCTGGAGCGGGCGGAAAACCTCGCCCGGATGCTCGACATCAGTTATTCGCTGTCGCTGATGCCGCAGGACGGTCGCGGCGACGGTTTGCACGAATTGGCCATGCCGCTGCTGATCACCGGCACCCTCGACGATTATCTGGAACGTCACGGCGCGCTGCATGCCGAGCGCCTGTTGCACTTTTTCGCCCTCGATGCGGCCAATCCGGCGAGCATCTACAGCTGCCTCGGCGCGGCGCGGGCCAGTGCTCACGCGGTACGCGGACGCATCACGGCGGACATGTGGGAGAACATCAACTCGACGTGGCTGGAGATTCGCGGGATCGCTGAACAGGGCCTGAGCCGCTACGGCATGAGCCGTTTCTGCGAATGGATCAAGGAGCGTTCGCACCTGTTCCGTGGTGCGTCCTACGGCACGATCATGCGTAATGATGCGTTTCGTTTCATTCGCCTCGGTACGTTCATCGAACGCGCGGACAACACCCTGCGATTGCTCGATGCCCGCTATGAAATGGCTGGCGATCAGGCTGAAGCGGTCAGCGATGGCACCGCCCACGCCTATTACCAATGGAGTGCGTTGCTAAGGGCCTTGTCGTCATTCGAGGCGTACACCGAAATCTACCGCGATGCGCCCGGCGCCCGGCATGTCGCCGAGTTGCTGCTGTTGCGCGCCGATGTACCGCGTTCACTGCGGGCCTGCACCGAAGAGATCGATCAGATTCTCGCGCAGTTGCCCGGGGCCAACGGCCGACCGGCGCAGCGTCTGGCGGCAGAGATGGACGCACGCTTGCGCTACACCGGCATCAACGAAATTCTCGAGGAAGGCCTGCACGCTTGGCTGACCGAATTCATCCCGCTGGTGCGCCAGTTGGGCAACGCCATTCACAGTTCCTACCTGGAGGCTGCATGAGACTTTCCATTAGCCACGAGACCACCTATCACTACGAAGATCAGGTGCGGGCGAGCATCCAGTACCTGCGGCTGACCCCCCACGACAGCGAGCGTCAGCATGTGCTGAGCTGGCAACTCGACCTGCCGCGCCCGGTGCGTGCGCAACTCGATCCGTTCGGCAATATTCTGCATGTGCTGACCATGGATGAACCGCACGAAGCGATCATCATCGGCGCGCGCGGCCAGGTTGATATCGATGAGTTGCGCGAGGCCGAGCATGAGAGCCAGTCGGCGCTGCCGTTCCTGCGTTTTACCCGGCTGACTGAGGCAGATGAGGCGTTGCGCGCGTTTGCCGAGAGATCCTGCAAACAGCGGCGCGATCGCACCGCGCTGATCGATCTGATGCACGGTTTGAATCAGCACATGACCTACACGCCGGGTTCCACCGAAGTCGACACCAGCGCGGCGGAAGCCTTCGCCGGGCGTGCCGGGGTTTGTCAGGATCACGCTCATGCGTTTCTGGCTTGCGCACGCAGCCTCGGGATTCCGTCGCGTTATGTTTCGGGGTATTTGTACAGCGAGGATTGTGAACATTTGGCCAGCCACGCCTGGGCAGAAGCATGGCTGGATGACGCCTGGTACAGCTTTGACGTGACCAATCAACTGGCGCGGCCGGAGCGACATCTGAAACTGGCGGTGGGCCTGGATTATCTGGATGCCTGCCCGGTACGCGGCATGCGCCGGGGCGGTGGGTGTGAGCAGATGCATGCGAAAGTGTTCGTCTCACCAACCCCAGTCATCTCCGTACAACAACAGTAACGGACTAACACAAAACCCTTGTAGGAGTGAGCCTGCTCGCGATAGCGGTCTGACAGTTGAATTATCAGTGTCTGACACTCCGCTATCGC
>NZ_JBSVXS010000117.1:0-16576 GCF_054070155.1 Pseudomonas sp. SDT291_1_S447 | reverse complement strand
TCAGAATCGAGCCTTGTCCCTCCTCCTCCCTTCAAGTCCTACCATACAAGCGAGCCTGCTCGCGAAAGCGGTGTATCAGCGAACAAATAGAGCGACTGATATGACGCCTTCGCGAGCAGGCTCGCTCCCACATGGAAAACGTTCCTACAGAAGAATCTGAACAATCCTGCCCCACGCGAGGTACTTCGGAACCAGAATCGCGTGCCATACTCCAAGGCACTCCGATTCAGACAGATGAAGCCGCACATGCCCAAAGGATTGATTCGCGCGATTGGCGCCCTGTTGACTGCTCTGGCCCTCTACAGCCTGCTGGGGTTTCTGATTTTGCCGGGCATCGCTCTGCGGGTAGCCAATCAGCAACTGGCCAACTACGCGACGGTGCCCGCGCATATCCAGCGTATCGAGCTCAACCCGTTCAGCCTTGAAGTCACCCTGTGGGGACTGGTCATCGGCGAGCCGGGCAAGGAACAGGTCGGCTTCGATCGCCTGTACGCCGACCTGCAAATCGACAGCCTGTGGACCAAAGCCCTGCATCTGGCCAACATCGAGCTGGACAAGCCGAAAACCGAAATCCTTTTCGCCAAAGACGGCAAACTCAACCTGCTCGGCCTGTTCAATGTGCCGGCCAGTGAGCCGACACCAGCCGACCCGGACGCCAAACCGTTCCCGCTGCGCATCGACAACATCAAACTGGCCGGCGGCGTGGTGCACTTTGAAGACGTGCGCCCGAGCGAGCCCATCGAGTTTCTCTACGACGACCTCAGCTTCGAACTGAAAAACCTCAGCACCCTGCCCGAAGACAGTGCCGACATGACCTTGGTCGCCATCGGCCCGGCCGGTGGGCGGATCGACTGGAGTGGCAATTTCAGCCTGATCCCGTTCACTTCCGAAGGCACCCTGAAAATTACCGACGGCAAGATGAAAGCGTTCTGGCCCTACGTGCGTGATTCGGTGCCGCTGGTGCTGGAAGACGGTGTAATCAGCCTCAGCAGCGAATACAAACTCAATCTGTCGAAAGAAACCGAGCTGCAACTGAACAACGTGGCGGTGAGCATCGCGCCGTTCGCCATCAAGGCTCCGGATGGGCGGCCACTGGCGAAACTCGAGCGTCTCGACGTCAGCGAAACTTCGGTGGATCTGGCCAAACAACAAGTCGTGGTCGGCAAGATCCGCAGCAACAAACTGGAAACCTGGGCAGCCCTCGAAGCCGACGGGCAACTGGACTGGCAGAAACTGTTCGCCAGCCAACCGTCGAAACCGGCCGCCAAAGCCGCTGCGGAACCTGCCAGCACGCCAGCCGCTGCTGATTCGCCGAAGCCAGAATCCACTGCGCCGAGCAAACCATGGCAAGTGCTGCTCAAAGACGTGCAATTGCGTAACTACACCGTGCATCTGGCCGACCGTTCGGCCCAACCAGCCGTTGCTCTGGATATCACCCCACTCAACGTCGACCTGCAGGATTTCGACAGTCTCAACGGTTCGCCCTTCAAGCTCAGGCTCGACAGCGGCGTGGGCAAGCAAGGCAAGATCACGGCCGACGGCACCGTCAATCTCGCCCCGGTCAACGCCCAGCTCAATGTGAAAACCCAGGACATCGACCTGCGGGTTGCGCAGTCCTACATCAACCCGTTCATTCGTCTGGAACTGCGCAGCGGCATGCTCGGCAGTGACCTGAAGGTCAATCTCAAGAGCACCGAACCACTGGCACTCAGCGTCACCGGTCGCGCACAAATCGATCAACTGCACACCCTCGACACCCTGAAAACCCGCGATTTCCTCAAGTGGCAGCAAGTGGTGGTCGAAGGCCTGAATTATCAGCACGGCGACAGTCTGTCGATCGACAAGGTCAACCTGTTCCAGCCTTATGTGCGGTTCATGATCAACGACGATCGCACCACCAACATCGACGACCTGCTGATCCCGCAACCGGCCGACAGCGGCGCGAAAACCACGACAGCCAAACCGGCCAGCAACGAGAAACCGTTGGGCATTCACATCGGTGGTATCGCGATCAATGACGGCTCGGCCAACTTCGCCGACTTCAGCCTGACGCCCAACTTCGCCACCGCCGTGCAGCAACTCAACGGCCAGATCGGCACCATCGACAGCCGTCAGGCGAAACCGGCCAGCGTCGACATCAAAGGCAAGGTCGATCGCTACGCACCGGTGACCATCAAGGGCGCGGTCAATCCATTTGACCCAATGGCCAGCCTCGATATCGCCACCAGTTTCAAACGGGTCGAACTGACCACGCTGACGCCCTACTCCGGCAAATTCGCCGGTTACCGCATCCGCAAAGGCCGGCTCAACCTCGACCTGCATTACCTGATCACCAAGGGCCAGCTCAAAGCCGAGAACAAAGTGGTGGTCGAGCAATTGCAGCTCGGTGAAAAGGTCGACAGCCCGGATGCCGTGAGCCTGCCGCTGAAGCTGGCGATTGCCCTGCTCAAGGATGTCGACGGCAAGATCTCCATCGAATTGCCGGTGACCGGCGACTTGAACAACCCGCAATTCAGCGTGATGCCGATTGTCTGGCAGACCTTGCGCAACCTGATCGTCAAAGCCGCCGCCGCGCCATTCAAAATGATTGGCGGCCTTATCAGTGGTGGCAGTTCGCAAGACCTTGGCACCGTGTCGTTTGCTCCGGGTTCCAGCGAGTTGAGCAAGGATGCCGAAGCTGCGCTGATCAAACTGTCTCAGGCGCTGAAGGAGCGTCCGGCACTGCGTCTGGAGATCGAAGGCACGGCCGCCAAAAGCAGTGACGGCCCGTTGCTCGCCGAGCAGCGTCTGGAACGTGAATACCAGTACAACTACTACAAGATGCTCCAGCGTCGTGGCGATAAAGTCCCGGCTCAGGCGTCGCTGCTGCAAGTGCCAGAGGGCGAGAAAGGTCCACTGCTCGAAGGCATCTACCGTACCCGTCTGAAGACCCAGCCTCCGGCCGAATGGAAGGATCTGGGCAAGGAAGAACGCACAGCGAAGATGCGCGAGGGAGTGATCCAGTTCTGGAGTGGCAGCGATGTGCTGTTGCGTCAGTTGGGTCAGGACCGGGCCAGCAGCATCAAGGATTATCTGGTCGATAAAGGCCAACTGGCAGACGACCGTGTGTACTTCATCGACGCCAATCTCGGTGAAGCCGAGAGCGATGGCCGCGTGGTGACGCAAATGCACCTGGATGCCGAATGATGAAACTGCAGTGGCTGGCATTGATCGCAATGACGTTCGCAGCCAGTCACGCCTCGGCGTCCGATACGCTGCGCTGCGGCAGTCAGTTGATCAGCCTTGGCGACCGTTCGAGCGAAGTCCTGCAGAAGTGCGGTGAGCCGGTTAGCCGTGATCTGCTCGGCTACAAGCGCAGTGCCAATCGTCGCGAAGAGTTTCAGGTCGAGGAATGGACTTACGGTCCGAGCAACGGCATGTACCAATACCTGCGCTTTGAAGGCAATCGCCTGCGGCAGATCAACAGCAAACGCGGTAACTAAACCAACACCGATTCCCCCTGTAGGAGTGAGCCTGCTCGCGATAGCAGTCTGTCAGCTAATCAAATTGCTGACTGACACACCGCTATCGCGAGCAGGCTCACTCCTACATTTGTTTTATGTTGCCCCTGAAATAGAACAAGCCCCGACACAAGTGGCGGGGCCTGTAATGGTCACATCCGTGTGACCGTTCGCATGAACTCTAAAGTTGCGGCAGACGTATTGCTCGGCCCGTCTGTCGCGTCTTCTCCCGGTCCAGGCAAGAAGTCATGCCTTACTCGGCTTTCAGGCCGTCAGCGGAGACCGCTTTAACGCCTTTGATTTTCTTGGCGATCGCAACAGCAACGTCTTTCTGCGATTCAGTTACAGCAGTAGTCGACGAAAGCGATACAACACCTTTGTTGGTTTCTACTTTGATGTCAGTGCCTGGAATGCCTTTTTCGGTGACCAGGTCAGCTTTGACTTTGGTAGTGATCCAAGTGTCAGAAGTAGCTTCTTTAGCCTGGGTGACTTCACCGGCAGCCAGAGTCATTGGAGCCTGGGTAGCCTGAGTGGATTGTGCGAATGCACCGGAAGCCATGGTCAGGGTCAGCGCGGTAGCAGCAGCGGCAGTGATAGCGAACTTCTTCATACGAGTAACTCCTGTTTTTCTGGAAAGTCTGCTGGTTGTCTTGTCAGCAGGGTTACCAAGGTAGTTGCGAACGCTGTGCCAACTTTTGAAAATCAATATTTTCTTTATAAATCAATAACTTATGAATTACAGAAATTTTCGAAATCATGCAATTTGCATGACCTTCGAATTATCGACATGCAAGTTACGGTTTTTTGGAAAGTTCCTAAGGCGCTGAAATTATTGAAGCTTTTGTGAAGTGCCGCGCAATGAAAAATGCCCCGCATTGCGGGGCATTCTGTTCACCACACATTCAACTTATGTACCGCTGGCGGTGCAGCCTTTTGGCGAATAGTCCGGTGCCACCGTGGTGCCGCAAGTCCAGACGCCAGCACCGGTGCCCGATGAACGGGTCAAGGTGATGGTTTTGTCCAGAACAGGGCCAGGAGCGTTCTTGATTGTGCAGACAATGGTGCCGGCCCCGGTCGAAGCGGTGCCCGATGCGGTCACGGCGCAATTTGACGTTGTGACGGTGGCACTACCGGCCACCAGCGTCAGCGTCGGATCGGTACCTTGGTTGATGGTGTCTTCGAACGGCACTTTCATCGCACTGATCTCCGCCAGCCCCGCCGTTACCTTCGACCGCGCCTGATACTTGGAATACTGCGGCAAGGCGATGGTCGCCAGAATCCCGATGATCGCCACCACGATCAGCAGTTCGATCAGAGTAAAACCTTGTTGTTTTTTCATAGACACGCTCCATGCATGAGTCGAAATCTCATGATCTGCAAGGGAAGCAGCATAGGCCATGCCAACGCCTCCAAGCCCCGCCCGTTGGGCGCGAACCCTCTACAACGCCATTTCCTACAGCCCGTAACCGCACTATCTGACACTTTTTGTCACCTGCACCCGCCGTGTTTGGCGCTGTCACTTGACTAGGCTATAAGTCATGAACTGCAAGCGTGCGGAATCCCCATGAATGACATCGCTCTGAGCGGTCTGGCCAAGCAACTGGTACAGGCCGAGTTGCTGACAGAAAAAAGTGCCCAGCAAGCCTGGCAACAGGCTCAGCGCAATCGCCTGTCGCTGGTCAGCTATCTGGTGCAGAACAAACTGGTCAAGAGCTGGCAGGTAGCCGAGATCGCCAGCGAGCATTTCGGCATGGCGTTCCTTGATCTAAATTGCCTCGACAAGGAAACCCAGCCCAAAGGACTGGTCAGCGAAAAACTGGTGCGTCAGCATCACGCTCTGCCCCTGTGGCGGCGAGGCAACAAGCTATTCGTAGGCATTTCCGACCCGAGCAATCATCAAGCGATCAACGACATTCAGTTCAGTACGGGGCTGAGTACCGAAGCCATTCTGGTCGAGGACGACAAGCTCACCGACGCCATCGAAAAATTTTTCGACACCCACACCAGTGGCCTGGAAGACATGGCCGATGTGGATCTCGACGGCCTCGATGTCGAATCCATCGACGACAGCAAGCAAGACACGATTGGCGGACTCGACGCCGACGATGCGCCGGTGGTGCGTTTTGTTCACAAGATGTTGCTCGATGCGATCAAAAGCGGTTCTTCTGATTTGCACTTCGAGCCCTACGAGAAGAACTACCGGGTACGAGTGCGCACCGACGGCATCCTGCGCGAGGTGGCCAAACCGCCGATTCAACTGGCCGGGCGGATCGCCGCACGTTTGAAAGTCATGGCCAGTCTCGATATTTCGGAGCGGCGCAAGCCGCAGGACGGGCGAATCAAGATGCGCCTGTCGAAGAGCAAGTCGATCGATTTCCGGGTCAACACCCTGCCGACGCTGTGGGGGGAAAAAGTGGTGATCCGGATTCTCGACCCTTCCAGCGCACAGATCGGCATCGACGCGCTTGGTTACGAACCCGCGCAGAAAGAACTGTACATGGCCGCGCTCAAGCAGCCCCAAGGCATGATTCTGGTCACTGGCCCCACCGGCTCGGGGAAAACCGTGTCGCTGTACACCGGCCTGAATATCCTCAACACCGTCGACATCAATATCTCCACCGCCGAGGACCCGGTGGAGATCAATATGGAAGGCATCAACCAGGTCAACGTCAATCCCAAACAAGGGCTCGACTTTGCCCAGGCACTACGCTCGTTTCTGCGCCAGGACCCGGACGTGATCATGGTTGGCGAGATCCGCGATCTGGAAACCGCCGAGATCGCGATCAAGGCTGCGCAGACCGGCCACCTGGTGCTCTCGACACTGCACACCAACAGCGCTGCGGAAACCCTGACACGTCTGCACAACATGGGCATCCCCGGCTTCAACATCGCCACCTCGGTCAGCCTGATCATCGCTCAGCGCCTGGCGCGAAAACTGTGCAGCCACTGCAAGAAGCCCATCGAGATCCCACGCGAAACCTTGATCAAGGAAGGTTTCCCCGAGGAACGCATCGGCCATTTCACGATCTACGAGCCGGTCGGTTGCGATCACTGCAACGGCGGTTACAAGGGACGCGTGGGGATTTATGAAGTGGTGAAAAACACACCGGAGTTGCAACGCTTGATCATGGCCGAAGGCAACTCGCTGGAAATCGACATTCAAATGCGCCGCGACGGCTTCGACGATCTGCGCACATCTGGGTTGCACAAGGCCATGCAAGGCATCACCAGCCTTGAAGAAATCAATCGGGTCACCAAGGACTGAACATGGCGGTCAAGGCAGCGAAAATCAGTATCTACGCCTGGGAAGGTACGGACAGGAAAGGCAGCAAAGTCACCGGAGAGCTGAGCGGACAAAACCCGGCGCTGATCAAGGCACAACTGCGTAAACAGGGGATCAATCCCGGCAAGGTACGCAAAAAATCCGCGTCGTTGTTGAGTTTCGGCAAACGCATCAAGGCCCAGGACATCGCGCTGTTCACCCGGCAGATGGCGACCATGATGAAGGCCGGTGTGCCGCTGCTGCAGTCGTTCGACATCATCGGCGAAGGCTTTGAAAACCCGGCCATGCGCAAGCTGGTCGACGAGGTAAAACAGGAGGTCGCCGCCGGTAACAGCTTTGCCAACGCCCTGCGCAAAAAGCCGCAGTACTTCGACGAGTTGTATTGCAACCTTGTCGATGCTGGTGAGCAGTCCGGCGCCCTTGATACCTTGCTGGAACGTGTTGCGACGTATAAGGAAAAGAGCGAGGCCCTCAAGGCCAAAATCAAGAAAGCCATGACCTATCCCGCCGCCGTGGTGCTGGTGGCGGCAGTGGTGACCGGGATCCTGCTGGTAAAAGTGGTGCCGCAGTTTCAGTCGGTGTTCTCGGGTTTCGGCGCCGAATTACCGGCCTTCACCCTGATGGTGATCAGCCTTTCGGAGTTCATGCAGCAATGGTGGTGGGCGATTCTCGGCGCGCTGGTCGCGGCGATTTTCGGCACCCGCCATGCGTTGAAAACCTCTCAGGCGTTACGTGATCGCAAGGACACCTGGCTGTTGAAGCTGCCATTGGTGGGCACGCTGATGTACAAGTCAGCGGTCGCCCGTTTCGCCCGAACCCTTTCCACTACATTTGCTGCTGGTGTGCCATTGGTGGAAGCGCTCGACTCGGTGGCCGGCGCCACCGGCAACGTGGTGTTCAAGCGCGCCGTGCTGCGGATTCGTCAGGACGTCTCCACCGGCATGCAGCTGAACTTTTCGATGCGCAGCACCGGAGTCTTTCCCAACATGGCCGTGCAGATGACCGCTATCGGCGAGGAATCGGGTGCGCTGGATGAAATGCTCGACAAGGTTGCAGGCTTTTACGAGGAAGAAGTGGATAACATGGTCGACAACCTCACCAGCCTTATGGAGCCATTCATCATGGTGGTGCTGGGGGTGATCGTCGGCGGTCTGGTCGTAGCCATGTACCTGCCGATTTTCCAACTCGGCTCAGCGATCTGACATGCCTATCGACGAACTGTTTGCCCTGTATCCGCTGGCCTTTGTCTTCACCGCCCTGCTGCTCGGTCTGGTGGTCGGCAGCTTTCTCAACGTGCTGATCTGGCGTCTGCCGAAAATGCTCGAACGCGACTGGCGCCAGCAGGCCCACGACGTGCTCGGATTGCCCGGCGAAAAGCCTCAGCCCACCTACAATTTGATGCTGCCGCACTCCGAATGCCCGCACTGCGCCCACCGGATCCGCCCGTGGGAAAACATTCCTCTGCTCAGTTACCTGTGGCTGCGGGGGCGCTGTTCCGCGTGCGCTGCACCTATCAGCAAACGATATCCGCTGACCGAGCTGGCCTGTGGGCTGCTCTCTGCCTTCATCGCCTGGCATATCGGCTTCGGTTGGTCGGCATGCCTGCTGATTGTCCTGACGTGGGGTTTGCTGGCGATGAGTCTGATCGACACCGAACATCAACTGCTGCCCGATGTGCTGGTGCTGCCGCTGCTGTGGCTGGGGTTGATCGTCAACAGCTTCGGCCTGTTCGTGCCGTTGCACGATGCGCTGTGGGGCGCAGTGGCCGGTTACATGGCGTTGTGGTCGGTGTTCTGGCTGTTCAAACTGCTGACCGGCAAGGACGGCATCGGTCACGGGGATTTCAAGTTGCTGGCGCTGCTCGGCGCGTGGGGCGGCTGGCAGATTCTACCGCTGACCATCCTTCTGTCATCGCTGGTGGGCGCCATTATCGGGGTGGTTTTACTGCGCTTGCGCAATGAGAAAACATCCACGCCGATCCCCTTCGGCCCCTATCTGGCAATTGCCGGCTGGATTGCCTTGCTCTGGGGTGGTCAAATAACCGACTTCTATTGGCAGTTTGTCGGTTTGAAATGAATACCCCTGTGGAAAAACCCTGGATTCTCGGCCTCACCGGCGGCATCGGCAGCGGCAAAAGCGCGGCGGCCCAGCACTTCATTGATCTGGGTATCCACGTGGTGGATGCCGATCATGCGGCGCGCTGGGTGGTTGAGCCGGGCCGTCCCGCCCTGGCAAAGATTGCCGAGCACTTCGGCCCCGGCGTATTGCAGGCCGATGGCACACTGGACCGCGCCGCCCTGCGCAAGCTGATCTTCGAAGAGCCGGAGCAACGCCGCTGGCTCGAAGCCCTGCTGCATCCGTTGATCGCCGAGGAAATCGCTCATCATCTGGCGCTGGCAAAATCGCCTTACGCGATTCTGGTTTCGCCGCTGTTGATCGAATCCGGGCAATACGCGATGACCCAGCGCATCCTGGTGATCGACGCCCCGCAACAATTGCAGATCGAACGCACCTTGCAGCGTGACCAGACCAGCGAGCAGCAGGTTCAGGCGATCCTCAAGGCTCAGTCGAGCCGCGAAGACCGTGTGAGCCGTGCCGACGACGTGGTGGTCAATGATCGCGACCTCGCCTGGTTGCACAGCGAAGTCGAGCGTCTGCATCACTTCTACCTGACTTTATCCGGAGGCCAAGCATGAGCCAAATCCCCACCGTTGAATGCCCGACCTGCGGCGCCCCCGTGGAATTTACTCCCGAAAATACGTTTCGGCCGTTCTGCTCCGATCGCTGCAAACTGATCGACCTCGGCGCCTGGGCGTCGGAAGAACACAAGATTCCGGTCGCGCCGGATGCCGAGGACGAACTGTTTTCCGGCGATTTCGATCCGCGCCACTGATCCCGATCAGGGCCGCATAAAGCCGTAGTCCTGATCGTCGTCGAGGTTTTCCGCGAGAAAGCGCAATTCGTCGGCCAGGTCTTCGGCGTTGCGCACAGCCTTGCTCTGCTGCACCACCGCACTGAGCAAGGCACGCAAACTCAACCCCGGGTCAAAGCCCACCTCCTGCGCTATGTCCAGACTCTGCCGGGTTTCCTGCCTTGCCCACTCGTAAACGCTCATGCCGCTGCTCCTGAAAGGATTTGCGCGAGCATGAAATTTCCCGCGCGTGGCGGGTTTGATGTGGATCAAGACTTCGGATCGTCGTCCTTCCACGGCGCCGAAAGGTAGCGCGTGCGGTTGAAGGTCTCCAGCCATTCCGGGCTGAATACCACCAGCGCACTGATGATCATGCCGTTGATGAACGCTTCGGGGAAAATGATCAGCCACACGTAACCGATGAAGTCTTCCAGCCATTCCGGCATGGCGAATAGGCCGTCGTACCACAGCAGCGTCAGACTGAGGATCAGGCACAACAAGGCCGACAACGCGGCGGCAAAGAATCCGGAACAGAAGATGTACACGAACGGATTACGCGGTTGCGCACGCTCGACGAGGATTGCCACGCACTCGGTGACCAGCACCGGCAGCAAAATGAACAAAGCACCATTGACCCCCATCGCCGCGAGATCCTGACGCCCGAGCAACACCAGGCCGATTTGCGCCACCAGCCCGCCGACGATCGCCAGCGGCCAATCCAGCAACAGCGTTACCGCCGTCATGCCGAGGAAGTGATAGGACACGCCCGTATCGAAATCCCTGCGCATCAACCACAACAGAAACAACGCAAACACGGTGCCGAACAGCAGATGCTGACGCCGGCTGTCGCTGAACAACTCGACCCACGGCGCCCGCACGATCGCCCAAAGCAGCACCGGCAGATAAATCAGCCAGCCCAGCAGCAGGCTTTCAGTCGCCAGCACCTCGACGCCGATCATGGGCGCGCCTTCTCCAGTGCCTCGCGCAGATCGCTCGCGCTGGCGTACTCACGTTGCGAGAGCAATCGACCGTCCTTCAATTGCAACCACAACACCTGGCCTTCTGCGCCGGGATAGCGCGGCGCGACCCGGCCTTCTCGATCAAGCATCACCCGGTAGTGATAGTCGCGCATGGCCGGTACGGCAAACATTCTGGCAATCAGCGCTGGCATACGCTGGATATCGGCAACGAATACCGCGTGGCGCGCCTCCAGATAGCCCTTGGGCTGATCCTTCAACGCTTCTTTGATCAGCTTGGCGCCGTCCATATCGCGCGCCACCAGCAACGTTGTAGTGCTGTCGTCGAGGGTGAAGGGCTGCTCGTACTGATCAAGCAACGTCCAGGGAGCCAGACGCTCGCCGGTTTCGAGTGCATGAGCAAACAGCGGAAAAACAGCAAACAGCAGTAGCCAGCGAAATTTCACGATGAGTCCTCACGGTTTGGCGTAAATAGTCGATTGCCATGAGTCTACACCGCCCTTCTCCACTGCCCACTGATGCACTTTGCCGCGTAACGCTTTCTGCTTGTCGCATTTGAACGCTAAGCTTGGGCCTATGGATGACTCAGATTATTTACGCCTGCTGACCATCGCGGCCGAGCAAGCCAACGCCTTTCTGTCCAATGCCCGCAAATGGGAGCGTGAGCGTTGGGTCTGCCAACGCCTGCTGCAAGGCTTGAACATTCCCTACCGCGCCGACGAATTCGCGCCGGCCGGCGAACCGCCGGATGTGCTGTTTCGCGACGCCAATTTCGAGGTGTTCTTCGTGCTCGACGAGGGGCGCCGGCTCAACGACGAATGGCGCGATGAACTGCAGCGACGACGCAGCGCCTTTTCTCTCAGCCAACTGGTGCGCCGTGAAGCCAAGCCCAAACGCATTCCGGCCAATGAATTCCTGCTGCGACTGGCACCGACCTTGCGCAAGAAGGCGCACAACTACAAGGAACGCGGTATGGATCTGGGCGAATTGGATATCATCGCCTTCGCCAGTCTTAAACGTGAGGTGCTGGATCTGAACAGCCATTTCCCCCCGCCCACTGAATATCTGCGCCAAGGCTGGCGCTCGCTGTCCCTCGTCGGCCCGACCTTCGCCCGTGTGCTGTTCGCCCACCCGGACGCACCGGACTTCCTGCGCAGCAACCTCGGCCGCAGCATCGTCTTCGATGTCGGGATCAGCCTGTGACGCCGCTGCAGCAATTGATTGCCGATGTGCCACAGACTGGGTGTGTGCGCTGGATCGGCGTGCGTCCGGAATCCCGTGGGCCAATGATCGAACTCGATGCCGTGGAGGCTCGACTTGAAGCTGGACTGACCGGCGATCACGCCCGCCCCGGTGTGCGTAACGCGCGGCAGGTGACCCTGATCCAGTGGGAACACCTCGCGGTAATCAGCGCATTGATGGGCCGACCGCACGATCAACCGGTCAGACCTGAAGATCTGCGGCGCAATCTCGTTATCAGCGGTATCAATTTGTTTAGTCTCAAGGGTCGGCGCTTTCGCATCGGTCAGGCAATATTCGAAACCACGGGCTGGTGTCAGCCCTGCGCACGGCTGCAGAACAACCTCGGCCCCGGCACCTTTCAAGCGGTGCGCGGGCATGGCGGAATTACCGCGCGGGTGTTACAAAGCGGGATCATTCGCCTCGAAGACCGGGTGAGCGTCGAGCCGGTTCCGGACAGCGGCTATGCTGCTTTCAACCCCGGATAAAAACCGCTGTAGCTTCTGTCCATTCAGCAACGTCTACCTGACGAGGCAAATATGACCAGCCGCCTGAACCCCGAAGACCAGAAACATGTCGAAGAGTACCTGCAACTGTCCCAACACCGAGTCGAGCGCCGGCCATTCCGGCCGTGGATGCTCCTGGTGCTGGTGCTGGCAGTGACCATTGGTCTGGGCCTGTTGAGCCGATTTATCAGTTACCTGACGCTATGAGCTGCCTCGCGCTCGCTTGGGTAACCGCACCGATTTCCTTTAAAAACCTTGCGAGTTATCCCCATGTCCCATCGTATTGTTATTGTCGGCGGCGGCGCCGGCGGTCTGGAGTTGGCTACCCGTCTGGGTAAGACTCTGGGCAAGCGCGGCACGGCCAGTGTGATGCTGGTCGACGCCAACCTGACGCACATCTGGAAACCGCTGTTGCACGAAGTGGCTGCCGGGTCGCTGAACTCCTCCGAAGACGAACTCAACTATGTTGCCCAGGCAAAATGGAACCACTTCGAGTTCCAGCTAGGGCGCATGAGCGGGCTTGATCGTGCGCAGAAGAAAATTCAACTGGCGGCGACCTACGACGAAAACGGCGTAGAACTGGTGCCTGCACGTGAAGTGCAGTACGACTCGCTGGTAATCAGCGTCGGCAGCACCACCAACGATTTTGGCACTCAGGGCGCGGCGCAGCACTGCCTGTTCCTCGACACCCGCAAGCAAGCCGAGCGCTTCCATCAGCAACTGCTGAATCACTATCTGCGTGCGCACGCCGGGCAAACCGATGTGGTCGAGCAGATCAGCGTCGCGATCGTCGGCGCTGGCGCCACGGGCGTCGAGCTGGCGGCAGAACTGCACAATGCCGCCCATGAACTGGCGGCGTATGGTCTGGACCGGATCAAACCGGAAAACATGCACATCACTCTGATCGAAGCCGGGCCGCGGGTGCTGCCCGCCCTGCCGGAGCGCATCAGCGGACCCGTGCACAAGACCTTGGAAAAACTCGGGGTCAATGTGATGACCAACGCTTCGGTCAGCGAAGTGACCGCCGATAGCCTGATCACCGCCGATGGCAATGAGATCAAGGCCAGCCTGAAAGTCTGGGCCGCCGGTATTCGCGCACCGGGTTTCCTCAAGGACATCGACGGCCTGGAAACCAACCGCATCAATCAGCTGCAAGTGTTGCCGACCCTGCAAACCACCCGTGACGAGAACATCTTCGCCTTCGGCGATTGCGCCGCTTGCCCGCAACCGGGCACCGATCGCAACGTACCGCCACGTGCGCAAGCGGCGCACCAACAGGCGTCGCTGCTGGCCAAATCGCTGAAGCTGCGCATCGAGGGCAAGACCCTGCCGGAGTACAAGTACACCGACTACGGCTCGCTGATCTCGCTGTCGCGTTTTTCGGCGGTGGGTAACTTGATGGGCAACCTGACCGGCAGCGTGATGCTCGAAGGCTGGCTGGCGCGGATGTTTTACGTGTCGCTGTATCGCATGCACCAGATGGCGCTGTACGGGCCGTTCCGCACGGCGATGTTGATGCTCGGCAGCAAGATTGGTCGAGGCACTGAACCGCGTCTGAAACTGCACTAAAACCTGTGGGAGCGAGCCTGCTCGCGAATGTGGTGAGTCAAACGACAACGATGTTGTCTGATACACCGCTATCGCGAGCAGGCTCACTCCTACATTTGATTTGTGATTCTGTCTCGCAATGTATCTGCGTCCGTAATATCTAACCTTCGCTACAAACTCCCCGCCTGGCGACACAGTCGCGATACACCGCCACCGCCTAATGGCCACACCCGAGCAACACCGCTCAGGCTTGCGTCTTTAACGTGTGGTTGCGTTGTGCAGCCCAGGAGAATGTAAATGTCCCGTACTTCGATCCTCGGTAAAAAATCCATTGGCCTGATCGGCGCAGCCCTGGCTGGCGGCCTGATGTTGTCCGGTTCGGTGTTTGCCGCCCAGCCACTGGCACAGGGCTACATGGTCGCCTCGGCAGAAACTTCGGTGAAAGCGCCGGAGGGCAAATGCGGTGAAGGCAAGTGTGGCGATGCTTCGATGGCCAAGACTGACAGCGATGGTGACGGCAAGGTTTCCCGCGCCGAATTCCTCAAAGTCGCGCCGAAGTCCGACTTCGACAAGATCGACACCAACCATGACGGCTTCATCGACGAGCAGGAGGCCTACAACAACGTGAAGGCCAACTTTGAAGCCAACGGCAAGAAGATGCCGAAAGGCCTGTTCGAGCACCTGAAAGACCAAGACGGCGCCTGATCAGCGGAAAAAACCAAGCCGCGCTTCTCCTGAGAGAAACGCGGCTTTTTCATGTCTGCCGTTTTACAACTGGAAGCGCCGCACCATGCCCTGCAAGGCGTTGGCCAGTTGCGACAACTCATGGCTGGAGGCACTGGTCTGGTTAGCGCCAGCGGCAGAACGTACCGACAAATCACGAATGTTCACCAGGTTACGATCCACTTCCCGCGCGACTTGCGCTTGTTCTTCCGCAGCGCTGGCAATGACCAGATTGCGCTCATGGATCTCATGCACCGACGCGGTAATGGTTTGCAGCGCCTCACCGGCACGCTCAGCCAACGCCAGGGTGGTCGTGGCACGCGCGGTACTGGCCTGCATCGAATCCAGCGCGAGGCTCGAACCGCTGCGCATGCCCTGGACCATCTGCTCGATCTCCTGCGTCGATTGCTGCGTGCGATAAGCCAGCGCCCGCACTTCATCAGCGACTACGGCAAAGCCTCGGCCGCTCTCACCGGCCCGCGCCGCTTCAATCGCCGCGTTGAGCGCCAGCAGGTTGGTCTGCTCGGCAATCGCCCGAATCACGTCCAGCACTTTGCCGATGTCCTGCGACTGGTTGGCCAGTGATTGCACCAACTCACCGGTCTGTTGCACATCGCTGGCCAGGGCGTTGATAGCCGTGGCGGTCTCACTGACCCGCACCTGGCCCAGATGCGCCGACTCGCTGGATTGACGGGTCGCGTCAGACGTCGACACCGCATTGCGTGCGACCTCTTCCACTGCGGCCGTCATCTGATTAACAGCCGTCGCAGCCTGTTCGATTTCGTTGTTCTGTTGTTGCAAACCCTGTGTGCTGTCGAGTGTCACTGCATTGAGTTCATCAGCAGCGGTCGCCAGTTGCGTGGCCGAACCACTGATGCCTTGCAGCGTCTCGCGCAGGTTTTGCTGCATGGTCGCCAAGGCTTTAAGCAAACGACTGACTTCATCGTTGCCATGGGTCTCGATCGGCCGGGTCAGATCACCCTGCGCCACACTTTCTGCGGCGCTCACGGCACTGCTCAGCGGGCGAACGATACTGCGCGTGAGCATCATCGCCAGTGCCACCGTGGCCAGCGCGGCCAAGGCAATGAACAAGCTCACGATCGTGCGCGAGTTTTCGTAGTGCGCAGCGGACTTCTGACTTTCAGCCGCGACCTGTTTGGCGAACAGGTCCGCCAGGTCGTTGAGTTGCTTTCCGGAGCCATCGACGACGGTTTTCATGTCGACCAGCAACAATTTGGTCAGCTCATCACGCTTGCCTTGCTCGGCGAGGGCGAAGGATTGGGCGATGCCACTGCGATACGCGGCGAAGGTCTTTTTGAACTGGTCGTATAGCTGCTGGCCTTCCGGGGTGTTGACCAGTTTGTCGTAAGCGGCGATTTTCTCGCTCAGCTCCTTGTCGCGGGTGTCCATCTGGCTGCGGTAGGTGGCGATATTGTTCGTGTCCTGATCCAGCGCCATGCGCAACGAGATGGTGCGGATACGCAGCATGATCTCGCGAATCTCGTCGCCGCCACGAATGCTCGGCAGCCACTGATTTTCTACCGCGACTTCACTGTCGCGAATGCTCGACATCTGCCCCAGCGCAAAAACGCCGAGCAAGGCCACCAACACCGCGATCAGGGCGAACCCCAGGGCCGCCCGGGGAGCAATATTCAACTGACGAAGCAACATGACGAACGCCCTTATTCTTGTATTGGCCAGATTCAAGGGGCGAAGCCATGGCAGTCCCCTCGTGTTAGCGGGCTATCGGCAGGTTGTATGATGACTTGAAGGGGAAATGAGTTTTTGTCGGACAAAAAAAATCCCCGTATCTTTCGATACGAGGATTTTTAATATGGTCGGGGTAAGGGGATTCGAACTCCTGACATCCTGCTCCCAAAGCAGGCGCG
>NZ_JBSVXS010000116.1:0-16735 GCF_054070155.1 Pseudomonas sp. SDT291_1_S447 | reverse complement strand
TTGGAATGCGGCCCACTGTGGGAGCGAGCCTGCTCGCGAAGGAGCCGGTACAGGCACTAGAGAATCACTTTGGCAGAACGCAATTCAGCAATCCGCTCAGCACTAAGCCCCAACTCCGCCAACACCTGATCCGTATGCTGCCCCAACACCGCGCCAACATGCCGCGGCGCCGGCAACGCTTCGGAAAACTTCAACGGACAGGCCATTTGCGCCTGCGTCGTGCCATCCCCGCGCGGCACCTGCGTCACCAGTTCCCGAGCCTGCAACTGCGGATGGCGCACCGCCTCACCCAGACTCAACACCGGCTCGACACACGCATCGATCCCGGCAAACATCTCGCACAGTTCGGCAAAGTCATGCTTTTCGAACTCGACCGTCAGCGCGTATTTCAACGCCCGCTGCTGCTCAGGCTTGGGCGACAGGCCCTGCGCGGCCAACTCCGGCCGCCCCAGCGCTGTACACAGTTGCTGCATGAACCCAGGTTCCAGACTGCCCACCGACATCCATCGGCCGTCCCGCGACCGGTAGTAGTCGTAGAAGCTGCCGCCATTGAGCATCTGCTCTTCCCATCCTGGCTCTTCGCCGCAAGCCAGATAGCCGGAACCGGCCATGGCATTCAGGCTGAACGCGCAATCGGTCATGCTCACATCCAGATGCGTGCCCTGCCCGGTCTGCTGCCGCGCAATCACCGCGGCCAACAAGCCGATCACCCCGTGCAGCGAACCACCGGCGACATCCGCCACTTGCATGCCCAGCGGCAACGGCCCGCTGTCGGCGCGCCCGGTGTAACTGGAAAGCCCGGCCAGCGCCAGATAGTTGATGTCATGCCCGGCGCGATCCTTGTACGGCCCGGTCTGGCCGTAACCGGTGATCGACACGTAGATCAGCTTCGGATTGATCGCCTTCAGCGCTTCATAACCCAGACCCAGACGCTCCATCACACCGGGGCGAAACTGTTCCAACACGATGTCGTAATCGGCCAGCAACTGCTTGACCACTTCCACGGCTTCAGGCTGTTTCAGATCCAGCGCCAGGCTGCGCTTGTTGCGATTGAGGTAGGCGTGACTGGCCGAGACTCCGCCATCATGCGGCGGCAATACCCGCAGCAGGTCCATGCGCGTCGGCGATTCGATGCGCAGCACTTCAGCGCCCATGTCCGCCAGCAACAGCGAGGCGAACGGCCCCGGCAGCAGTGTCGAGAAATCGAGGATTTTCAGTGAGGCCAGCGGTGCGGACATGGGCGAACTCCTTGGGCGATGCACTCAGCCTAGGCAGCGATACCGCGTACGGCAATCACCGGAAATGTCAGCGGGTGTGACCGTTACGCTCAAATCGCAGGCAAGAAAAAACCCGCCGAAGCGGGTTTTTCCAGGCAAGCAGTACTTACTTCACATTGCTTGGGGTTGGGCCTTCAGCCACACCCAAATCATCTTCTTCACGCTCATCAGAGATACCGCGACCGCCCGAGGCCAGCTCGGTTTGCAGCTGATCGGTATCCAGCTCCTTGACCCACTTGGCAACCACGATGGTGGCTACTGCGTTACCGACCAGGTTGGTCAGTGCGCGGGCTTCGGACATGAAGCGGTCGATACCGAGGATCAGCGCCAGACCGGCCACCGGCAGGTGACCTACCGCCGACAGGGTCGCGGCCAGCACGATGAAGCCCGAACCGGTCACGCCAGCCGCGCCTTTGGAGGACAGCAGCAATACCAGCAGCAGGGTGATCTGGTGGGTGATGTCCATGTGGGTGTCGGTCGCCTGAGCGATGAACACGGCCGCCATGGTCAGGTAGATCGAAGTACCGTCGAGGTTGAACGAGTAACCGGTCGGGATCACCAGACCCACGACGGATTTCTTCGCGCCCAGACGCTCCATCTTGATCAGCATGCGTGGCAGTGCCGATTCCGAGGAGGACGTGCCCAGTACGATCAACAGTTCTTCACGGATGTAACGCACCAGTTTAAACACGCTGAAACCGTGAGCACGGCAGATCGCACCCAGCACCACCACCACGAACAGGATGCAGGTGATGTAGAAGCAGATCATCAACTGGCCCAGTTGCACCAGCGAGCCGACGCCGTAGGCACCGATGGTGAAGGCCATCGCGCCGAAAGCACCCAGCGGCGCCAGTTTCATGATCATGTTGATGATGTTGAACATCACGTGGGCGAAGCGATCGATCATGTCCAGCAGCGGACGACCGTACGAACCCAGGCGATGCAGGGCGTAGCCGAAGATCACCGAGAACATCAGCACTTGCAGGATGTCACCGGTGGCGAAGGCGCCGACGATGGTGTTCGGGATTACATTGAGGAGGAAACCGACAATGCTCTGGTCTTTACTGGCCGTCACATAAGTGGCGATTTTCGAGGCGTCCAGGGTGGTGACGTCGATGTGCATGCCGGCGCCCGGTTGCACAACGTTGACCACGATCAGACCGATCAGCAGGGCAATGGTGGAAACGATTTCGAAGTACAGCAGCGCGTAGCCGCCGGTCTTGCCCACTGATTTCATGTTCTGCATGCCGGCGATGCCGCTGACAACGGTACAGAAGATGATCGGGGCGATGACCATTTTGATCAGTTTGATGAACCCGTCACCCAGCGGCTTGAGGGCCACACCGGTCTGAGGGTAGAAGTGACCAAGCAGGATGCCGATGGCGATGGCAACGATCACCTGGAAATACAGGGATTTGTACAGTGGCTGACGAGTCGTCATTGCAGGTTTCCTCAAGCGTCCCGCGTGACAACATCCATCTGTTGGCCGCGAAACCTTAATTGCGAACCCTCCTGCACTGGAGGGATTTGTTGTTGGAGCAGCGTTTTCCGTCAGGGCCAAACGCACGCTTCTGTGGCTTGTATCGCAAACGTCGTGCCACTTTGGTGCGATTGCCTGCAAGCCTTTTGATATCAGGGATTACAGCGTCATGGATGTCACCACTCGGTGACTCAAGTGTGGCGGATTTCCGCCAACTCGCCGCCTCTCATCCTACAATTTGGCGGAAATCCGCCTTGTAGCTGCGTCCAGCCGCCGGCTACCATCCGGCGCCTGAGAAAGGATCTGCCGCTTATGCGCGAACGCACCATCGCCAGTCATTTCGCCCGTGCCGCTCTCGGAGGCGCACGCCGCGTGGGTTTCGATTACTCGGGCCTGCTGCTGCAACTGGGCATCAGCGCGGAATTGCTCGATGAGCCGCGTGCACGCATTGCCCCGGAACAATTCACCCGGTTGATTCAGGGCCTGTGGCTGGCGCTGGACGACGAATACCTGGGTTTCGGCAACGCCGCGAGCAAGCCCGGCAGTTTCGCGATGATGTGCCATGCCTCGATTCACTGCCGCAATCTGGAAAAGGCACTGCAACGGGGTTTATTGTTTTATAGCCTATTCCCCGAAGCCCCTCGCCTGAGCCTCACGCGCGAAGACGAATGGGTGCGCCTGAGCCTCGACGATTCACAATTGTGGGATCCCGATCACTTTCTCACTGAGAGCTTGCTGGTGATCTGGCATCGCTTGGGGAGTTGGCTGATTGGCCAGAGGATTCGCCTCGAACAGGCGAGCTTCAGCTATCCACGCCCCGAGCATGGCGCCGAGTACGATCTGCTGTTCCCCTGCCCGCTGACCTTCGGCACCGAGCAAAGCAGCCTTTTATTCCACAGCCGCTATCTGTCTATGCCGCTGCTGCAGGACGAACGCACGCTCAAACATTTCCTCGAACGCTCCCCCGCCGACCTGCTCTCACGTCCGGACGACGGCGATAGTCTGAGCAGCCGTTTGCGCCGCTTGCTCAGCCGTGACACTGCAAATTGGCCGGATCTGGACGCGGTGGCGGCGCACTTGCACATCAGCCCGCAGACCTTGCGCCGGCACTTGCGTGAGGAAGGCACGAGTTTTCAGGAGTTGAAGGATCAGTTGCGGCGGGATATCGCCATTTATCATTTGAGCCGGGCTGATCTGTCGTTGCAGCAGATTGCCGAACAGCTCGGGTTTTCCGAGCCGTCGGCGTTTCACCGGGCGTTCAAGAAGTGGACGGGGCTGACGCCGGGGGCTTATCGGGCGCAGGAGCAATGAGGCTATAAATCAAAAGCCCCTCACCCTAACCCTCTCCCGGAGGGAGAGGGGACTGATTGGGGGATGTTCAATAAATCCGCCGACCTGAACGCTCAATGTTGAATCCATATTTGATGGAAGTTGCTCAGGTCGATCATTTTCGCAAGACACCTCGGTCAGTCTCTTTCCCTTGGAGTGAGGGGGAC
Organism: Pseudomonas sp. SDT291_1_S447; assembly: GCF_054070155.1. Classification (NCBI taxonomy): domain Bacteria; kingdom Pseudomonadati; phylum Pseudomonadota; class Gammaproteobacteria; order Pseudomonadales; family Pseudomonadaceae; genus Pseudomonas; species Pseudomonas sp. SDT291_1_S447. Next base: position 12,482 of record NZ_JBSVXS010000116.1, on the reverse strand, counting down.
TGATTGGGGGATGCTCAAGAAGTACGCCGACCTGAAACTTCGCTACTGATTCCATAATCGACTGGCTATTTCAGGTCGATGTATAACGCCAGACACCTCGGTCGGCCCCCTCTCCCTCTGGGAGAGGGCTGGGGTGAGGGCAACTTCAATCACACCGCCGGAAAATGAATCCTGAACGCCGCCCCACCCATCGGCGAATCCCCCAGCGCGAGTTTGGCGTTGTAGCTTTCGATAATGTCCTTGACCACCGCCAAGCCGATCCCCTGCCCCGGATGCTGGGCATCCAGTCGTTCGCCACGCTCCAGAATCCGCGCCCGCTGATCCGGCGGCACGCCCGGGCCGTCGTCTTCCACACACAACTCAACCCCGGCCAGAGTCTCACGCACGCTGATACGCACTTCGCCCAGACACAGGCGATAAGCGTTTTCCAGCAAGTTGCCCATCATCTCCAGCAAGGCACCCTGCTCGATCGGCACATAGCAGTGCTCAGGCAGATCAAAGGCCACGCGCACATGCTTGTCGCGGTACACCTTGTCGAGAGTGTCGCACAGGCTTTTGAGCACCGGTTGCAAGCGCACCTGATGTCGCACCAGTCCGCTTTTGCGCAAACTGGCCCGTTGCAGTTGGTAGCTGATCTGCTGACTCATGCGTTCGATCTGGCTTTGCAGCACCCAGGCCTGATCGCGTTCTTCAGGTCGTTGGGCCATGTCTTCGCTGACACCTTGCAACACCGCCAGCGGGGTTTTCAGGCTGTGCGCGAGGTCATCGAGAGAGTCGCGATAACGACTGCGCTGCTGGCGCTCGCTGTGCAGCAAGCGGTTGAGCGAGCCGGTCAGGCGCAGCAACTCGCGCGGATGTTGTTCAGTGAGACTTTCACGGGTGCCACCTTCAATTTCGTCGAGTTCCTGACTGAGCCGGCGCAAGGCTTTGAGACCCCAGGTCAGGCCGATCCACAACAGCGCCAACAGCACCAGCAACGCGGCACCAAAGCCCAGATAGAGATTTTCGCGCAGGCCTTCGAGGGTGGTTTCGTACTCGCGCACCGGTTGCAGGGCGACGATGCTGAACGCCGCGCTTTTGCCGCCGAGCAGTTTGACTTCGACGTCGTAGACGAAGAATTCCTGGCCGTTGGTTTCGCGGATCCGCGCGAACTCATTGCCGAGGCCGTCATAACGCGGTTTGTAGTTGATCTGTTCTTCCTGGGTGGCTTTCGAACGCCAGACCAGATGCCCTTCGCGGTCGTAGATGTAGCCCAGCAATCGGAAATCGGTGAGGTTGAAACGCTCATCCGGCAACTGATTGGGCATCACCAGCCGCCCGTTTTCGATGCGCGCGGCTGAGATCAGCGTGGTCACGTCCGAAGCCAGGCGCTGCTCGATCGAGTCCTGCAACGCGAGGCTGAACGCGCCTTGCATCGCCGGCAGCAAGGCGAGCATGAACAACACCGCCAACGTGGTGGCGGCGAGCATCAAGCGAACGCGAAGGGAGCGAATCAAGTGCAGCGCTCATTGAACAGGTAACCGAGGCCGCGCACGGTGTCGATCGGCTTGAACCCGGCCGGGCCTTCAAGTTTGCGGCGCAAGCGCCCGACCAGCACTTCGATGACATTCGGATCGCGCTCGTCGTCATCCGGATAGAGCTGCTCCATCAAGCGATCCTTGGGCACCACTTGCTGGTGATGGCGCATCAGGTATTCGAGGATGCGGTACTCGTAGGCGGTCAGCGCCAGCGGTTGCTCGTCGAGGGTGGCCTGTTTGCGATTGAGGTCGAGCAGCAGCGGCCCGGCGACGATGGTCGACTGGGTGAAACCGCTGGAGCGACGCAGCAACGCATTCAGGCGTGCGTCGAGTTCTTCGAACTGGAACGGCTTGACCACGTAATCGTCGGCACCGGCGGCGAGGCCTTCGACCTTGTCCTGCCAGTTGCCGCGCGCGGTGAGGATCAGGATCGGGAAGGTCTTGCCGCCCGCGCGCAACTGGCGAATCAGGTCGAGACCGCCCATGCCCGGCAGGCCGAGATCGATCACCGCCAGGTCGAAGTTGAACTGTCCGGTCTGGTACAGCGCCTCTTCGGCATTGGCCACGGACTCGACCACGTGGCCACTTTCCGTCAGGCGGGTTTGCAGGTGATGGCGCAACAGCGCTTCATCTTCGACGACCAACAGTTTCATGACCTTCTCCTAATCACTTGAAATCTCCACAACCACCTGTGGGAGCGAGCTTGCTCGCGAAGGCGGTTATTCAGTCAACGATGATGTTGAATGAAACATCGCTTTCGCGAGCAAGCTCGCTCCCACAGGGTTCCAAGGCGATTCGCTCCTTAGAAATTGTAGTTAGCCGACAGGTAAGTCTGCGCGCTACTGGTCAAGTCCAGCGAGCCTTGCTTGCTGCCACCACGCTCGCTCATCTCGGTGCTGGCGTTGCTGCGCAGGTAACGGTAACCGAGTTCGACCGAAGTGTTTTGCGATACTTGTTGCAACACACCGAGCTGACCGCCGACGGCATAACCGATATCACTGTCGCGGCTAAAGCCTGGCGACTCCTGAGTCAGTTTGGTCAGACCGGCCGTTGCACCGCCGAACAACTTGGTGCTGCCGCCCACCGGGTAGAACAGATCGTAGCTGCCCAACAGGTTTTCCTGGCGCAGTTTAATGCCATTGTGCGAGCCCGACACGTTGTCGTAGGTGGCGTAGTAGCGACCCTGGCTGTTTTGTTGACCGAGACGAACGCCGTAGGTGTTGTTGCCGTCGATGGCGCCGGTGGCGTTCGGGTGATCGAGGTTGTTGTTCAGTGCGTGGGACTTGTCGATCTTGTCGCTGGTCTGGCCGAAGGACAGGCCGGCGAAGTTGGAAGTGGTATCGGCCTGGGCCGCGATACTGGCGCTCATTACGGTCAATGCCAGCAACAGTTTGTTAAAAGTCATGGGTATTTCCTCTTTCACAGTGCTGTTTGGGTATGGCGCAAGGTTACTGACCCTCCCCTGTACAACCCCTGAACCGTCTCTGAACCTGACCTGAACCAAATGAACTAGGCTGATCTGACCTTTTATTGTCAGGAGACCCGACCATGCGCCTGTTCCTTGCCCTCACTTTGCTGGCCGTCAGCAGCCTCACTCAGGCTGCGATCAAGACCGAGGAAATTCCCTACCAAAGTGCCGATGGCACAAAACTGATCGGCTACTACGCCTACGACGACGCCATCAAAGGCAAGCGCCCGGGGGTCGTCGTGGTACATGAATGGTGGGGCCTGAACGATTACGCCAAGCGCCGCGCGCGGGATTTGGCCGAGCTGGGCTACAGCGCCTTGGCGATCGATATGTACGGCGAAGGCAAGAACACCGAGCACCCGAAAGATGCGATGGCGTTCATGCAGGCAGCGACTCAGGACGCCGCGGCTTCCAGCAAGCGCTTTGAGGCGGGGCTGAATTTGCTGAAGAAACAGCCGCAGACCGACGTCAATAAAATTGCCGCCATCGGTTACTGCTTCGGCGGTGCGGTGGTGCTGAACGCGGCGCGCCAAGGAGAGCCGCTGGCGGGCGTGGTGAGTTTCCACGGTGCGCTGGCAACCAAAACCCCGGCAACGCCCGGCAGTGTGAAGGCGAAGATTCTGGTCGAGCATGGCGCGCTGGACAGCATGGTTACGGCGGATAACGTCACAGCGTTCAAAGCGGAAATGGACAAGGCCGGCGCTGACTATAAATTTGTCAGCCTTGACGGTGCCAAGCATGGCTTCACCAATCCGGATGCCGATCGCCTGAGCCATGGCGAGCACGGTGGCCCGGACATCGGGTACAACAAGGCAGCGGATGAAAAGTCCTGGGCGGACATGAAAGCATTCTTGCAGAAAATCTTCAGCTGATCAGAGACACCGCGTAGCGGCCATCGCGAGCAGGCTCACTCCTACAATTGAAATGCGTTCCCCTGTAGGAGTGAGCCTGCTCGCGATAGCTTCACCGCTATCTCGACCTCGGCCCGACTAACCGGCAAAATGCCCGCCATGAACCTCACCCCCGCCCTCCCCGCCTGCTGCACCGCGCTCGACAGCCACTGGCCGTTGCCCACAGTACTGCCCGACACCGTACTGCTCAGCACTCACTTCGATCCGACTCAATTGCTTGGCGATGACTTTCGCCGCAGCGCCATCGAGCCGCCGCCGAGCATTCAGCGTTCGGTGGCCAAGCGTCAGGCCGAGTTTCTCGCCGGACGGATTTGTGCCCGCGCGGCGTTGCAGCAATTGGAAGGCAGCAGCGTGGTGCCGGCGATTGGTGAAGACCGCGCGCCGATCTGGCCTGCGCATATCTGCGGCTCGATCACCCACAGCACGGGACGCGCGGCAGCGATTGTCGCCAACAAAAGGCATTGGCGCGGTTTGGGCATGGACCTGGAAAATCTGCTCGACACTGAACGCGCCGAGCGACTTGCAGGTGAAATCCTCACGCCGGCAGAAATGCAACGCATGACGGCCGCCTCGCGGGATCAGTTGGCGTTGTGGGTGACGCTGACTTTTTCGGTCAAGGAGAGCCTGTTCAAGGCGCTGTATCCGATTGTGCAGCAGCGCTTTTACTTCGAGCATGCTGAAGTGCTGGAGTGGACTGAGGCGGGTGAGGTGCGCTTGCGGCTGCTGACGGACTTGTCGGCCGAGTGGCGTAACGGTACTGAACTGGACGCGCAGTTCGGGGTGCAGGATGGGCAGTTGTTGAGTCTGGTCAGCATTCAGGCCTGAAAATTTTCAGTGCCTGTCAGGGCCTCTTCGCGAGCAAGCTCGCTCCCACATTTGAAATGCGTGCCCCTGTGGGAGCGAGCTTGCTCGCGAAGGCGGCATCGCGGCCACCACAAGAATTACCGACGTTCCTGATTCCTCGGCCAACTCAGGCTGAAACAAGCCCCACCCAGACTCTTGCTCTTGCCAATGATCGCCCGGCCGTCATGCCAGTGAATGATCCGCCGCACAATCGACAGCCCCAAACCATGCCCGCCCGACGCCCGTGTGCGGCTGTCATCCAGGCGCAGAAACGGCGTGAAAATCCGCTCCCACGCGACCTCCGGCACGCCCGGGCCGTCATCCTCGACGTCGACGCGACAGCGCAATTGCCCGACCTGATAACTCACCGTCACGCTCGAACGCGCATGACGCATGGCGTTGCTCACCAGATTCTGCAATGCGCGGTGCAGATAACGCGGCTCGGCTTCCACCCAGGCATCATCGTTATCGGCGGCGGACAGGCACAAACCACGCTGCACGGTGACCTCGGCGCGCAACGGCGCCAGCTCCTCGATCACCTGATTGACCAAGGCGTCCAGGTCGATGCGCTGGAAGGTCAGCGCCGGCGAACCTTGCTCCAGTCGCGCATAGGTGAGCATCTCGTCGACCAGCTTATCGAGGTCTTCGATGTCGTGATCCATGCCCTCGCGGTACTTTTCCAACGCTTGCGGCGTGGTCGCCGAGCCGATCATTTCCAGACCGAAACGCAGGCGCGCCACCGGCGTGCGCAATTCGTGGGACACCGCGCGCACCAGTTCGCGCTGGATCGCCAGCAACTGTTGCAAGTGCTCGGCCATGCCGTTGAACGCCGACGCCAGACGTCCGACCGAATCGGCACCGCGCGCCGGCACACGGGTTTCCAGGCTGCCCTTGGCAATCCGCGTGGCCGCTGCTTCAAGGCCACGCAAACGCCGCTCGAGCTGACGCACCAACAGATAAACGATGAGGCCGATCAGGGTCAGGCCGAGCGCCGCAATCAGCACCAGCCATTCCGGCGGATACGGGTTCATCTGATACAGCGGCCCGATTTCCAGCACCCACGGTGTGCCAACCATTCCGGCAAATACGCGGATCGAATCGCCGCCCTTGCCCAGCGCCATCACCGTGTCGCCTTCGGCCACACGGCGGCTCTGGTCTTCGTCCATGTCGGCGTCATTCACCGTGACCAGGCGCAGATCAAAGCCGAAGCCTTTCTCTTCCTTTATCTGCGCAAGGCGCTTGGGCTGTTCGCCGACCGGCACGCGCACCAGTTCATCGGCCAGCAAGTAAATGGTCGCGCGCGCCAGTTGTTCGCTGATCTGTTGTACTTCCCCAACCAGCACGAGCTGCTCTTTGTCGCTGACCATTCGATAGACTTTCGCCGCGTGCGGACCGGTCTGCTCGACCAGGGCCTGACCCCGCTGTACGCGGGTGCGCTGGGACAGATCGAGATCGGTCTCGGCAAACTTCTTCAGCGCCAGTGGAATCCCCAGCAACCGCTCCCACACCAGCAACGCCCGATGCCGTTCGGTTTCATTCATCGGTTGCAGGTTGCCGGCCATCAGCGAGAACGTACCGTGGGCCAGACGTTCGCGGTACTGCTCGCTGCGCACCTGATTGAGCAGGTTCAGCGCCAGCACGCCGAGCACCGCCACCAGAATGATCGCTGCGCACATGCCGCCGTAGATGCGCAGGAAGATCGAGTTCACAGCGGCAGGTCTACGCAGGCTTCCGGGACGAACAGGTAGCCTTTGCTGCGGATGGTCTTGATCAGGCGTGGATGGTCGGGGTCGTCACCGATTTTCGGGCGGATGCGCGAAATGCGCACATCGATCGAACGGTCCTGACCGTCATAGCCGATGCCGCGCAGTGCGGTGAAGATTTCTTCGCGGGACAGAATGCGCCCGGCGTTGGACACCAACAGCCAGAGCAGATCGAATTCGGCGCTGGTCAGCTCGATGCCGTTGTCGCTCAGCCAGGCTTCGCGCAGGGCATTGTCGACTACCAGCGGGCCGAACTGCAGGCGACGGGATTTCTCTGCCACCGGTTCAGGTGTGTCGCTACGTCGCAGCAAGGCTTGAATGCGCGCCAGCAACAGACGTGGGCGCACCGGTTTGCACACGTAATCGTCGGCACCGAGATCCAGGCCCTGGATCTGATCGGCGTCGTCGGTGCGCGCGGTGAGCATCAGGATCGGACCGTCATAACGGTCGCGCACCTTGCGGCAGATGCTCAAGCCGTCTTCACCGGGCAGCATCAGGTCGAGGATCACCAGGTCCGGCTGCTCGCTGATGATCCGCGCCGCTGCCAGCGCACCGTTGCCTTCGATGTCCACGCGCAGTCCATTGGCTTGCAAGTAGTCGCGCGTCAGTTCGGCCAGTCGCTGGTCATCCTCGACGATCAATACCTGAAAGGCTTGTTGCTCCACCGGTGACCTCTGCTTTCTATTGTTATTAATAAAAGGAAGGCGATTGCCCAGACACACAATCCCTGTAGGAGCTGTCGAGTGAAACGAGGCTGCGATCTTTTGATCTTGCTTTTCAAGATCAGGATCAAAAGATCGCAGCCTTCGGCAGCTCTTACAGGGGTACGCGATATTTAGCGTGATCCTCCCGTCCTTTTGTCATGTTTCTGGAGGATAACAATGCCTGCGCATGGGCCGATGTATAAACGGCGTACCGCCAGAACACAAGTCGGTAAATGCGTTCGGACAAGGCGGTTTTTTGTGATAGGGTTCGCGCCCTTAAAAATCCGCTGAAGCGTTTTTCCCGGTGAAAAAACAGTGACAGACGGTCTAGCGCAGCAGGTTCGCGGCCTACACGCGAATTCCGGATTTCTTACACAATTTACGCACAGGTTTATCCACAGCTAGTACGTTGCAAGCACCCTTGAAACGCATTATCTTGTAGCACGGCGCAAGGACAGACCCTACATATAGGGTTTTCCGCTCAAACGCCCAACCACATTTATGGCCTGAAACTCAAGTGCTTTATTGCCAGTTTCCGGTTGAACCAAGCAAGTTTTTCAAAGCCCAAACCGCACTTGCGGATGGCACCGTTTTTTAGGCCGGAAACGACCGGAACGGTACGGGTGTTGCAGTCATTACTGTCACCCTGGAAGGAGTTTGGCTCGAGCCTTGGTTCGGCGCCAAAGACTTCGGCAAGGATGCGGCGTTACAAGCCTTTTTCCTACTGTTCCGAAGTTGTTACGCCGACGCTTGTCGGTTGCAGTGCTTCGGTACAGAACGGTGAGCACCATGACGGTGCCAAACAAACATAGAGAATGTGGAGACCACCCCCCATGCAAACCGACACAACTCGCGAGAACCCGCAGGGCACCTTGCCGCAGGCCGCTGATTCGAATTCGGATCTGGCAGCCACCGCGCCTGGTCAACTGCGCGTGATCAAGCGCAATGGCACTGTCGTTCCTTACACCGATGACAAGATCACCGTCGCTATCACCAAAGCGTTCCTCGCAGTTGAAGGCGGCACCGCTGCCGCTTCGTCGCGAATCCATGACACCGTTGCGCGTCTGACCGAACAGGTCACCGCAACCTTCAAGCGTCGCATGCCGTCGGGTGGCACCATCCACATCGAAGAAATCCAGGACCAGGTCGAACTGGCCCTGATGCGTGCCGGTGAGCAGAAAGTTGCTCGCGACTACGTGATCTACCGTGACGGTCGTTCGAAAGAACGCGCTGCCCACGCACCGGCCGAAGAAGCGGTCAACGCGCACCCGTCGATCCGCATCACCCGTGCCGACGGTAGCCTGGCGCCGCTGGACATGGGTCGTCTGAACACCATCGTCACCGAAGCGTGCGAAGGTCTGGAAGAAGTCGACGGCGACCTGATCCAGCGCGAAACCCTGAAAAACCTCTACGACGGCGTGGCCCTGACCGACGTCAACACCGCGCTGGTGATGACCGCCCGTACCCTGGTTGAGCGTGAGCCGAACTACTCGTTCGTGACCGCCCGCCTGCTGATGGACACCCTGCGTGCCGAAGGCCTGGGCTTCCTCGGTGTGGCCGAAAGCGCCACTCACCACGAAATGGCTGACCTGTACGCCAAGGCACTGCCGGCTTACATCGCCAAAGGTATCGAGTTCGAACTGCTGAACCCTGTGCTGGCCTCCTTCGACCTGGAAAAACTGGGCAAGGCGATCAACCACGAGCGTGATCAGCAATTCACCTATCTGGGCCTGCAAACCCTGTACGACCGTTACTTCATCCACAAGGATGGTATTCGTTTCGAACTGCCGCAGATCTTCTTCATGCGCGTGGCCATGGGCCTGGCGATCGAAGAGAAGCAGAAAGAAGACCGTGCGATCGAGTTCTACAACCTGCTGTCGTCCTTCGACTACATGTCGTCGACCCCGACCCTGTTCAACGCCGGTACCCTGCGTCCACAGCTGTCGAGCTGCTACCTGACTACCGTGCCGGATGACCTGTCGGGCATCTACCACGCGATCCACGACAACGCCATGTTGTCGAAATTTGCTGGCGGTCTGGGCAACGACTGGACGCCGGTGCGTGCACTGGGTTCGTACATCAAGGGCACCAACGGCAAGTCCCAAGGCGTTGTACCGTTCCTGAAAGTAGTGAACGACACCGCGGTAGCCGTTAACCAGGGTGGCAAGCGCAAAGGCGCTGTGTGTGCCTACCTGGAAACCTGGCACATGGACATCGAAGAGTTCATCGAGCTGCGCAAGAACACCGGTGATGATCGTCGTCGTACCCACGACATGAACACTGCCAACTGGATCCCTGACCTGTTCATGAAGCGTGTCTTCGATGACGGCAAGTGGACCCTGTTCTCGCCATCCGAAGTGCCGGACCTGCACGACCTGACCGGTAAAGCCTTCGAAGAGCGCTACGAGTACTACGAAGCCCTGACCGAATACCCAGGCAAGGTCAAACTGTTCAAGACCATCCAGGCCAAAGACCTGTGGCGCAAAATGCTCTCCATGCTGTTTGAAACCGGCCACCCATGGCTGACTTTCAAAGACCCGTGCAACCTGCGTAGCCCGCAGCAGCACGTTGGCGTGGTTCACAGCTCGAACCTGTGCACCGAGATCACCTTGAACACCAACAAGGACGAGATCGCCGTTTGCAACCTGGGCTCGATCAACCTGCCGAACCACATCGTCAACGGCAAGCTGGACACCGCCAAGCTGGAACGCACCGTGAACACCGCCGTGCGCATGCTCGATAACGTGATCGACATCAACTACTACTCGGTGCCACAAGCGAAGAACTCCAACTTCAAGCACCGTCCGGTCGGTCTGGGCATCATGGGCTTCCAGGACGCTTTGTACCTGCAGCACATCCCTTACGGTTCCGACGCTGCCGTCGAGTTCGCCGACAAGTCGATGGAAGCGGTCAGCTACTACGCGATCCAGGCCTCCTGCGACCTGGCTGACGAGCGCGGCGCATACGAGACGTTCCAGGGTTCGCTGTGGTCCAAAGGCATCCTGCCGCTGGATTCGCAACAGATCCTGATCGAGCAACGTGGCCAGAAGTACATCGACGTTGACCTGAACGAAACCCTCGACTGGGCACCGGTTCGCGCCCGTGTACAGAAAGGCATTCGTAACTCGAACATCATGGCCATCGCACCGACCGCGACCATCGCCAACATCACTGGCGTCTCGCAGTCGATCGAACCGACCTACCAGAACCTCTATGTGAAATCGAACCTGTCGGGCGAATTCACCGTGATCAACCCGTACCTGGTTCGCGACCTCAAGGCTCGCGGCCTGTGGGACTCGGTCATGATCAACGACCTGAAGTACTACGACGGTTCGGTTCAGCAGATCGAGCGCATCCCGCAAGAACTCAAAGAGCTCTATGCAACTGCGTTCGAAGTGGACACCAAGTGGATCGTTGACGCCGCCAGCCGTCGTCAGAAGTGGATCGACCAGGCCCAGTCGCTGAACCTGTACATCGCCGGCGCATCGGGCAAGAAGCTCGATGTGACCTACCGCATGGCCTGGTACCGTGGCCTGAAAACCACTTACTACCTCCGTGCCCTGGCCGCGACCAGCACCGAGAAGTCGACCATCAACACCGGCAAGCTGAACGCTGTTTCCAGCGGCGGCAACCACGGCGACGATTCGGTTCTGGCAGCGCCTGCCGGCCCTGCGCCAGTGCCAAAGGCTTGCGCGATCGACGAGCCGGATTGCGAAGCTTGCCAATAAGCTGAGCGCGTTCAGGTGTTGCAAGACACCTGAATGAGAAACCCCCGACAGACCTCTGGTGTGTCGGGGGTTTTCTTTTGTCTGGAATAAAAATCGAAACAAAAAAACGGCAAAACCTGATTACAGGCTTCGCCGTTTTTCTGTTGTCGCTAGTTAATCATCACACCGTGAATGCTTCAGACATTGCCTGCCCAACCACCGGAATGGTGAACGACTCACCATTGTTGGTGTAGAACGTTTCGATGGTGTTGGCGCCTTTGTACCAGTCTTTCAGGAACACGCCGGAGTCGAGATTGCCGCTCTGCAGATCGGCGGCGTTGAAGATGTAGGCGCCCTGATCGTTTTGCATGATCCGGACATCGCTGACACTCTGGATGTTTCTCAGAGTGACCACATCGATCCCTGTGGTGCCGTCATCGAAAATCGCGACCATGGTTTTGGACGATACGAAATACGCATCGCTGCCCTCTCCACCGTAACCGTCACCGGAAGCACTCAGATACAACTTGTCAGCACCCGCACCGCCGCGCAACTCATAGCCATGACCCAAGCCCATCAACGTGTCATTGCCATCGCCCCCATCGGCGATACCCGAAATGACCGTAATGTTGTCGTTGCCGGCTTCGCCATAGAAAACCGAACCGACATCACGCACATACCCGATGATGTAATCATCACCGTTGCCGCCATAGACGATGTCAGCCTGGTTATCCGTGGCGAAAGGTACCGCCAGGGCGCCAGTGTTGGTGAAGCTGTGACCGTACAAAATGTCGTTGCCATCACCGCCATAGAGAACGTCGTTACCGTCACCCCCTTCCAGCATGTTGGCGAAGGCATTACCGGTCAGAGTGTCATTGAAGGCTGAGCCGACCAGATTATCGATATTGGTGAGCACATCCCCCTGAGCATCGCCGCCAGTGCCGGAACCTGTCAGGAGATTGACCTGTACCGACTCGCCGCTATTGACGTACCAGGCAGAGTCTCCACGCCCCACACCAATCAAAGTATCCGCACCAGCACCGCCAATAAAGCTCTCCCGCACGGCAGCAGAGCCAGTAAAGGTGTCGGCATAAGCAGAACCCTGGAATGCCTCGATCGACGTGTAGAAATCTCCCGCCGCAATACCGGTAAGCACCGCAGCACTCAGATCCAGCGTAACGCCGGCATTTTCACCCGCAAAGCTGAGGATGTCGTTGCCATCGCCACCATCAAAACGATCCACGCCAGCACTGCCGACAAAGATATCGCCGTAACTGGAGCCCCGGATCTGTTCGATACCGTTGTAGGTATCGCCGGCGGCGATGCCCGTATTGACACCGGTTTTGGAGTTGATTGTCACGCCCGTAAGGCTGTCAACGTAACTGACCGTGTCAAAGCCATCGCCACCGAAAAATTGGTCAGCACCTGCCCCACCCGACAACGTGTCGTTACCGACCCCGCCGGTGATGATGTTGTCCGAGGCGTTGCCGTAACCGACGAAGTTGCCCGTGCCTACGTAAGTCAGACGCTCGACGTTGGCTGCCAGGGTGTGATTGAGCAGGATGGTCC
>NZ_JBSVXS010000115.1:0-16831 GCF_054070155.1 Pseudomonas sp. SDT291_1_S447 | reverse complement strand
GTCGGGTTGAGCTGTTTCAACCGCTGCGGCAGATCGCTGATCGTCGCACCGTCCAGCAACAAAAAGGCCTGCTGCTCGCCCCAAGGCAAACCCTCGGGAAAGGAAGTCAACCCGCTCATGCTTGCGCGGCCTCGCAAATCTGGCAGCGCGCAGGGCGCTTCGAAACCAACGCCTGTCGCTGTTGAACCGGATCAAATACCACCGTCAACAACGGCACCGCCCCCGGCACCAACGGCTCTGCCGCCAGCCCGACCGCCGGCACACCGCCCTGAACAATCGGCACGCTGCTGAAAATCCCTTCCGGCCCCAGCGTCAACCAATGCCCACCGCACTGCAGCACCAGTTGCGTGCCGCCATCGATGACAACTTGCGCAGTGGCACCAAAATGCAGGTGCTGCGTAGCGCTGAGCCGCTGGCTGCTGACCCGGATATGGCGGTCGCCGTGTACCCACAGGTGATCGTCCTGCTTGAGTTCGGTCAGGCGATTGCCATGGGTCATATGGTGTTCGTCGCTGCGTAGCTCCTGGCTGCTGATACCACCAACGACCAGGGTGTGTTGATTGTCGACTTGCACGCGCTGGTCATTGAGCACCAGTTGCGCAAAGTCACGCTGGGCGCGGATGGCGATTTCTTCGGCGCCTTTGCGGTCTTCGATGCGCAGCTCGTTGTAGCCACCGCCGCCAGGACTGCTCTGGCTGCGCCAAATGCTGCGCGTCTGCTCTGCCGGGAGGTCCAGCGGCACCGGCGTCACTGCGTTGGGCAAGCAACCCAGCACGAACGGCTTGTCCGGATCGCCCTCGGTGAACCCGATCAGCACTTCCATGCCGACGCGTGGAGTCTGCACACTGCCGTATCGGTCATGAGCCCAGCTTGTGGCGACGCGTAGCCAGCAACTGGACTGTTCATTGAACTGGCCTTCGCGGTCCCATATCAGTTGGACTTTTACTCGCCCGTAGCGATCGTTGTAGATTTCTCTGTCGGGCGGACCGGTCACCACGGCATGCTGGTTGCCGGTCATGCGTGGTTTCGGATGCTTGAGTGCGGGTCGGAAAATCACCTCCCCCGGTGTTGCGACGAAGTGGTTGCGATACCCCTGCTTGAAGCCGTCGTCGGCAGCCGGGACGGTTAAAGACTCCTCCAGCACCTGCGGCTGCCGACCTAGATGCTCGACGCTGGTCAGCAACCATAATCCGTTGTAATCGTCGCGCGGGTGTTCACACATGTCGACGAAGCTGCCACTGCGCAGCAGGGTTTGTTCGCTGCGCCCGTGGCTCTGCCGGTAATCGGCACGATGGCGTTCAAGGGCTCGCTGGCTAAGGTGTTTGCCGCGATCACGGTGAGTGAACTGCCCGGGAAAAGCGTAATCCTCAAGCACTGGAAGCTGCGCTTCCTTGGCTTCGGCATCCAGTTGCACGTTGGGTTTTTCAAAGTGGTAATCACGGCGACTGACCTGCGTGGTGCGTGTTTCCAGGCGCACGTTGAAACGGTCGATCACTGCCGCGTCGGCAACCATGCCGCTGTCCTGTTTATAGGCCGTGGGCTGGGCTGGCGGGAGGAAAACGCTTTGATCGTCACCGAACACCAGCAGGTGCCCATCGCGGCGGTGCTGGAAATGAAAGTGAATGCCCTCTTCCTCGCACAAGCGCTGAATGAAGTGCAGGTCAGTCTCGGCGAACTGCACGCAATAGGTGCGAGGTTGATAGTCGGCACTGAGTTGGAAGCGCCAGGCATCCGCTTGCATGCCGTGGTCACTCAACACCCGGGCGACCATTTGCGGCACGCTCTGTTGCTGGAAGATTCGCTGGTTGTGTCGATGCGCCAGATAGGCCAGATGCGGCACCAGCGTGATCTGGTAGCGGGTCAGGCGTTTGCCCGAGTCGCCTTGGGCAACTCGATAAACCTGCCCATGCAGGCCGGCGCCGTCGGCACTGAAACAGAGGAAGGCGGGACGGTGCAGCAAGGATTCAAGATCAAGGTCGGGGCGCTCGCTGACCAGTTCCAGTTCGACCTCATAAGTTCGGTTGAGCGCCTCCTTCGCGCTGAATTCGTATACCTGGAGATCATGGGAAAAACCTTCGATATCGAGTCTGAACATCACGGACTTGCCAGCAGTCAGCATCCACATTTCCCTGTGTCTGTTTAAGGCTCGGGACTGTGGGGGGCGACGGCTGAACTGGTGAAGTCAGATGATTCGATGTTTGACGTAGGTTCTTTCCGATTGGGGATAAATGGTCGACCTCAGGCCGGATTTCCTACAGGCATGACCGCGACTTTTTGCCCGTGCAAAAAAAACCGCCCTTACGGGCGGCTAAAAGTGCTTCGACCCTAAATCAGAAGCCAAGGCTGAAGCTGATGGTCATCGCATGGTCGTTGCTGTCGTTCGACAGTTGCCCCGAGTAGCCGACGCCGAGTTTGCCGGTCGGACTGATCTGGAAGTCGACACCCGCTTCAACAATCGCGCTGTCCTTGGCGATCGGCACGCCCTGTGTGCTGAACGAGGCGCCGCCGTCGATGAAGGTCAGATCAGCATCAGGCTTGGTATCACCAAAGGCATGGCGCCAGCCGAGCGCCGCGCGCGGGGTGAATTGCCCGCCGTTGGCCAGGGTGATGACTTTGCCGGCACGCACACCGAGGGTCGAGAAGGTGATGTCTTGATCGGCATCGGCCTCCAGGCGCCCTACTCCGCCTTTTTCCTTGGCTTTGTCGGTGTCGTAGTTGACGTAGGCCAGACCGGCGAACGGCTCAAGGGCAATCCCGGCGGCATCGATGGCGTAACCGACTTCACCGAACACCTGGGCGCTGCGTGCGTCGTAGTTGGCTTTCAAGCGGTCGTTGTAGCTGCCGACGCTGACGTTGCGTTTGGTCTCGATGTCGTGCCAGCTATAAGCCGCGCCGAGGCGCACTGCAAGGGCGTCGAACTGCGAATTGAGGTACGCCGCCAGGTGGTAGCTTTCGACGGTGGCATCCGAGCGACGATCATGGGCATCGAGGTCGCTGCGGGTGTAGCCGGCGGCCATGCCCACGCGCCACTGATCATCGAGTTGCTTGTCGGTGCCGAGCATGAAGCCACTGAGGTTACGGTCGAGTTTGGCGGCGTTGCTGTCACCATCCGACTCGCCC
The DNA here is from genome assembly GCF_054070155.1 of Pseudomonas sp. SDT291_1_S447. Classification (NCBI taxonomy): domain Bacteria; kingdom Pseudomonadati; phylum Pseudomonadota; class Gammaproteobacteria; order Pseudomonadales; family Pseudomonadaceae; genus Pseudomonas; species Pseudomonas sp. SDT291_1_S447. Next base: position 13,711 of record NZ_JBSVXS010000115.1, on the reverse strand, counting down.
CACGCACCAAGTGCACGGGCCCAGCCGACCATTTCACCGTGGCAACCATTACTGCTCAGTTGGTTGCCACTTGGCGCCAAGGCACGGCGTGGATCGTCCGCCGCGCTGCATGACGGTTGGCGCATACGGTCGTTGACCGCGTCACGCACGTAGCGCGAATCCTCGAGGATGGCGCTGGCGGTGCTGGCGTGGATCTCACCGGACAGACTGTCGAAGGCATTACGCGCACCGGCGACACTGAGGTTGACGATCTCGTTCTGCAACGCCGCGCCCGCCGGGCCGTTGTTCGACAGCGCGGTGGCGGTGCGGAACTGGTTGTCGGTGGCGGCGACATCGGCGAACGAATTGCCATTGCGGCTGACCACCAGGTTCACCGAGTTGGCGTCATACACCAGGGCGCTGTTGAGGAACGCGTATTGCGGCAGGTCCGCAGCGCTGAAGGTGCCGTTCACCCCACCACCCGCCGTGATCAGCGAATACGTGGTGTTGCCGGTGAACGGTGCCAGGGAATTCACTTGCAGCCCGCCACCCAGCGTTGCCGTGCCGCCGACTGCCAGTGGCGTTGCGGTGGGTGCGCTGACCGTCAGCGCCAGCACACCGTCGGAGGCGTTGGTCAGGTTACCGGCGACGCTCAGGGTTCCGGCTTCGGACCCCGAAGCGACAACGCCATGGTTGACCACGGAACCGACGCTGCCATTACCGCTCAGCCCTGCACCATTGGCCACGGTGACCTGACCGCCCAACGACGCCCGAGCCAAGGGTCTGCCGATTTGCAGCACACCTTGGTCGACCGATACGGTGCCGCTGAATGGGTTATCACCGGTCAACAGCAAGGTACCGGCGCCACGTTTGGCCATCGCCCCGAGACCGCTGAGGACCCCGTTGAACAGACCATTGACGTTTTGTTGGAACACCAGCGAAGCGTTGTTGAGAATGTTGCCCTGCAGGCTGGTGGTATTACCGATCAACGTACCGCCGCTGACGGTGGTGCCACCGCTGTAGGTGTTGGCACCGCTCAATACCAGCGTGCCGGCATCAAGCTTTTCGATACCACCCGTGCCCACCAGCGTCGCGGAAATTTCCGCACTTCCCCCGGCATTGACCCGCACCGGTGCAAGGCTGCCGTCGGCGCCATTGACCGGCGTCAACGTCCCGCCAGCCCCCGGAACCAGGCTGTAGCCGCCGGAGAGGAATTGCAGACCGGTGAAGTTCTGATTGCCCTGCACGGTCACAGTACCCGCCTGGCCACCGAACACCGCGAACTGACCATTTGATGCCAGGGCCTGAGTACCGCTCGGATCGGTCCAGTTGGTGCCCGGCCCCCACACGCCGCTGCCACCACCGATGCTGCCGTCCGGATTGGTGGTGCCACCGTTCCAGAACTGCACCTCACCCGGCGTGCCTTGCACCAGCAAGTTGATCTGATTGGCGATAGCCGTTTGCAGGGTCAGATTGGCCGCCGACACCGGCAGGCTGCCATATACCAGACCGTTGTCGGTCAGGCTGCCGCCGTAGCTGAACAGTTGATAAACCCCAGTGCCGAAACCGCCGGCATTGCTGATGTTCAGCGTACCGTCGAGGGTCAGGTTGCCGGCAACATTGACTACGGTGGTCGAACTGGCCGCCGAGCCGAGGCTGAAGTCCAGATTGGTCCCCGACGACAATGCCAGCGAACCGACTGACAACGGCGTTGCCGTACCGCCACCCAGCAGCGTCGCACCGCTGGCCAGTTGCACAGCACCACCAAACTGGCCGCCACCGCCGATGCCGGCACCGCTGGCAACGTCGACATTGACGCTGTTGAGCACGCCGTTGACGATCAGGTTGCCCGCCTGCACCGAGGTGTTGCCGGTGAAGGTATTGTTGCCGGCCAGCAGCAGATCACCCGAGCCGGTTTTGTTCAGCGTACCGGCGCCGGTGAGATTGCCGGTGTAACTGCCATCGGCGTTTTGCTCGAAGGTCAGCGTTGCGTTGTTGACGATCGCCCCTTGCAGGCTGCTGGTGTCACCGCGCGTCGTGCCGCTGTTCAACGTGGTGCCACCGCTGTAGGTGTTGGCACCACTGAGGACGAGATCGCCGCTACCGTTTTTCAGCAGACTTCCGGTGCCGGTCACAGCACCGATCAGCGTGGTGTTCTGATTGCCGGCGAGGGTCAGTTGCGCGCCAAGGTTGACGGCGTTGGCCAGTTGCAGCGCCGAGGTGCTGTCGAGTGTGCCGTCACCGGTCACGTTAAGCGCACCGCTGCTGAGTGCACTGTTGTTGCCAAGAACCAGCGTACCGCCGGCGAGCTGAGTGCCGCCGCTGTAAGTGTTGCTGCCGTTGAGGGTCAGGCTCGATGCGCCGGCCTTGATGATGCTGCCGCTGCCACTGACCACGCCGTCGAGGGTCAGGGCGTTGGAACCGGCAACGGTCAAACCACCGTTGACGACCACGTCGTTACCCAAGGTCACGGCTGCATTACTGTCCAGCGCCGTGCCGTCAGCAGCGGTCAACGCACCCGTGCCAAGCGCCGCATTGTTACCGACCACGATCTTGCCGCCATTGAGCGCCGTGCCACCGGTGTAACCGTTGGCCGCGTTGAGCACCAGCGTACCCGTGTCGTATTTGCCCAATGTGCCGCTGCCGTTGAGTGCAACACCAATGGTCGCAGTGGCATTGGGATCAACACGCACCGTGGCATTGCCCAGCGAACCATTGACCAGATTCAACGAGCCCGCCGTGCCATTCACCAGGCTGTAGCCATCGGTGACGAACTGCATGCCAGTGATGGTTTGCGCACCATTGACGGTCACCGTGCCGGCCGCCCCCTGGAACACCGCAAAGCTGCTGGTCCAGGCTTGGTTTGTGGTGCCGTTGACGTCGGTCCAGTTGGTGGTGCCGGTGCCCCAGGTGCCGCTGCCGCCTTCGACCGAACCGTTGGCCACCAGTTGGTTGCCGTCCCAGAACTGCACGGTGACGCCCGGTGCGGTGACCAGCAGGTTGATCTGATTGGCCAGTGCGGTTTGCAGGGTCAGATCGCCAGGGCTGACGCTGCCCGGCAGTGTGCCGAAGAGCATGCCGTTGTCGGTCAGGCCGCCGGTGTAGTCGATCAGGCGATAGACGCCGCTGCCAAAACCACCGATGTCACTGACGTTGAGGGTGCCGTCGAGGGTCAGGTTGCCGCCGACATTGACCAGCGCATTGCCGCCACCGGACACCGGTGTGCCGAGGCCGACGTCGAAGTTTGAATTGCCGTTGAACAGCAGCGAACTGACGCTCAGCGTACTGCCGGTGACGCCCGCCAGATGCCCGCCATCGGCCACCGTCACGGCACCGCTCAACGTGCCGCTGCCACCGAGGGTGCCGCCGCTGTTGACCAGCACATTGCCGCTGGCCAGTGAGCCGTTGACCTGCAAGGTGCCGGCGTTGACGTTGGTGTCGCCGGTCAGGTCGCTGATGCCGCTGAGGGTCAGGGTGCCGCTGCCGAGTTTGCTCAGGCTGCCGTCACCGCTGAGGATGCCGGCGAAGGTGCTGCTGACGTTGTTGCCGCCCAGGCTCAACGTATTGCCAGTGCCAATCAGCGCCGTGCCGCTGCCTGTCAGGCTGGCGAGGCTGCCGGAAGCACCGAGATTAAGCGCCGCGCCACCCGCGAGATTGACCGTCGCGTTGTTGCCCAGCGCCGCGCCACTCAGCGTGGTCAGGCTGCCGGACGCCACATCGAAGGTGCCGCTGAAGGTGTTGTTGCCGCTCAGGGTCACGTCGGCCAGACCATTTTTGGTCAACGTGCCGGCGCCAGCGATCACACCGCCAAGGGTCAGATTATTGTTACCGGCCAAGGCCAGATTGGCATTGACGTTGAGGTTGAGGTTGTTAGCCAGCACCAGTGGCGCGGAATTGTCGAGGGTGGAAGCACCGCCCACGGTCAGCGCGCCGCTGCCCAGAGACGCGCCCGTACCGAGGGTCAGCGTGCCGGCATTCAGCGTGGTACCGCCGGTGAAGGTGTTGATGCCGTTGAGTGTCAGGTTCGACGCGCCGTCCTTGATCAAGCCACCCGCGCCGCTGACGACGCCGGCGAGGGTCAGGTTGTTGCTGCCGGTGTTGCTCAGATTGGCGTTGAGCACGACGTTGTTGCCCAGACTCAGCGCGCTGTTGCTGTCCAGCGCCGAGGCGCCGGCTACGGTGAGGTTGCCCAGACCCAGCGCCGAGTTGCTGCCGGCGGTCAGTGTGCCGGCGTTGAGGGTGGTGCCGCCGAGGAAATTGTTGTTGCCGCTGAGGGTCAGGTTGGCGGCGCCGTTTTTGCTCAGGCTGCCGGCACCGTTGACCGTACCGGCCAGGGTCAGATCCGCCGTGCCGCCGATGCCGAGGTTGCCGGCCAGGTTGACCGCGTTGTTTATCGAAACCGCCGTGCTCGCATCCAGCGTGGTGCCGCCCGCCGCATTCAAAGTGCCCGAACCCAGGGCCGAGTTCGACGCCAGAATCAGTCCGCCGGCATTCAGTGCTACCGGCCCGAGGAAGGCGTTGTTGCCGCCGAGGGTCAGGTTCGCCGTGCCGGTTTTGATCAGGCCACCCGTGCCGCCAATCACGCCGTTGAGGGTCAGTGCATTGCTGCCGACCACGGTGAGGTTGCCGTTGAGCGTCGCGGCGTTGGCCAGTGTCACCGCCGCGCTGCTGTCCAGCTGCGTGCCGGCATTCGCCGTCAACGTACCGGTACCGAGCGCGGTGTTGCTGCCGACGATGATCTTGCCGCCGTCCAGTTGCGTGCCGCCGGTATAGGTGTTGGCACCACCGAGCACCAGGGTGCCGGCGTCGAGTTTATTGAGGATGCCGCTGCCATCGATATTGGCATTGATGGTCGCCGTCACGCCCGGATCGACGCGCAACGAAGTGGTGCCGCCGGTGCCGTTGACCGCTGTGAGTTGCCCCGCTGCACCGTTGACCAGGTTGTAACCGTCGGTGAGGAATTGCATGCCGGTGAACGCTTGCGTGCCGTTCACCGTCACCGTGCCGGCGGTGCCCTGGAACACCGCAAAATCACCCGCCCACGGCTGGTTGACCAAGCCATTGGCGTCGGTCCAGTTGGTGCCGACCGCATTCCACGTGCCGCTACCGCCATCGACCACACCATTGGCAATGGTCTGGCTGCCGTCCCAGTAACGGATGTTGCTGTTCGGCGCGGAGACTTGAATGTTGATCTGATTGGCCACGCCGGTCTGCACCAGCAGATCGCCGAGGCTGTAGCCGACCGGCACGCTGGCAACGTCCAGACCGAGATTGGTCAGGGCGCCGGTGTAGTTGAACAGGCGATACACGCCGACACCGAAACCGCCGGCATCGGTGACGTTGAGATTGCCGTCGAGGGTGAGGTTGCCGCCGACGTTCATCAGCGACGCGGTCGACGGTGTGCCCAGTGCCACATCAACGTTGCTGCCGGCGCCGAGAGTCAGAGCACTCGCCGACAAGGTGTTGCCCGACGACAACGCCAGATGCCCACCGTTGTTGATGTTGACCGCGCCGAGCGCCGAGCCAGTACCGGTCAGGGTGCCACCGGTATTGACGTTGACTTGCGCACTGCCCAGCGAACCACTGAGATTCACGATACCGCCATCGATCGCGGTGTTGCCGGTAATGCCGTTGATCCCGGTGAGGTTCAAGGTGCCGGTGCCGACTTTGACCAGACCGCCGCTGCCGCTGAGATCACCGTCGAAGGTGCTGGTGACGTTGCCGCTGCCGACGGTCAGCAGGTTACTGCCGGTGAGTTGCACACTGCCGCTGCCGGTCAGTGCGCCGAGGCTGGCATCGCTGCCCAGATTCAGCCCGGCGCCGGCGCTGATGTTGACCCCGGAAGTGCTGCCCAGCGCATTGCTGTTGAGGGTGGTGACGCTGCCCGAGACGATGTTTAGCGCGCCGGTAAAGGTGTTGCTGCCAGCGAGGGTCAGATCCGACAGACCGTTTTTGGTCAGGCTGCCAGCGCCGTCGATGATGCCGTTCAAACTCAAATCGTTGTTGCCGGCAACGGTCAGGCCGGCGTTGAGTGTGATCGCATTACCGATGCCGAACGAGGCGCTGTTATCCAGCGTCGCCGCACCGCCGACGATCAATGCGCCGCTACCCAGACCGTTGGCATTGCCAAGGGTCAGCGTGCCGGCGTTGAGCGTAGTGCCGCCGCTGAAGGTGTTATTGCCGTTGAGAGTCAGGTTGGCCGCGCCGTCCTTGGTCAACTGGCCGGTGCCACTGGTGACGCCGCCAAGGGTGAGGTTTTGCGTGCCACCCACGGTCAGCGCCGCATTGAGGGTGACGGCGTTGTTGAGGCTGACCAGCGGCGAGTTGCTGTCGAGCGTTGCCGCGCCAGCAACGGTCAGCGCACCGGAGCCCAATGCAGAACTGTTGCCGACGGTCAGAGTGCCGGCATTCAGCGTGGTGCCACCGAGGTAGTTGTTGGCGGCGTTGAGAATCAGATTGGCCGCGCCGTCCTTCACCAGACTGCCTGCGCCGCTGACCAGACCGGTCAGGGTGATATTCGCCGTGCCGCCGATGTTCAAGGCACCGGCAAGTGCCACGGCATTGTTCAGGCTGACGGCGGTGTTGGCGTCCAGCGTGGTGTTGGCCGCCGCGTTCAATGTGCCGGAACCCAGCGCAGTGTTGCTGCCGACAATCAGTTTGCCGGTGTTCAACGCGGTGTTGCCAAAATAAGTGTTGGCGCCATTGAGGGTCAGGTCGGCAGCGCCGTTCTTGGTCAGTCCACCGATACCGGCGACTACGCCGCCGAGGGTCAGCGCATTGCTGCCACCCAAGGTCAGGGTGCCGCCGAGGTTGACGTTATTGGCCAGCGTTGCCGCAGTGCTGGCATCAAGGGTGGTGCCGTTCGAGGCGTTCAGTGTGCCGGTGCCGAGTGCGGTATTGGAGCCGACAATCAGTGAACCGGCATTCAGCGCCGTGGTGCCGGTGTAGGTGTTGTTGCCGTTGAGAGTCAGGCTCGATGCGCCGGTCTTGATCAAACCGTTGCTGCCACTGATCACGCCGCCAAGGGTCAGTGCGTTGGCGCCGCCAGCGGTGAGGTTGGCGTTGAGAATCACGTTGTTGTTCAGGGTCACGGCCGAACTGCTGTTGAGCGTGCCCGCACCTTCCACCGACAACGCGCCGGTGCCCAGTGCTGCGCCGTTGCCGACCGTCAGGCTGCCGGCATTCAGCGTGGTGCCGCCGCTGTAGGTGTTAGTGCCGTTGAGCGTGAGATTGGCCGCGCCGTTTTTCACCAGTTGGCTGGCGCCGCTGATCACCCCGCCGAGGGTCAGCGCGTTGCTGCCGCCAATGCCCAGGCTGTTGTTGAGAATGACCGCGTTGTTGAGGGTCACCGCCGCATTGCTGTCGAGGGTCGCCACGCCGCCAACGGTGATGTTGCCGCTGCCGAGCGCCGCGTTGGCGCCCGCGGTGATCGTGCCCGCGTTCAACGCGACCGCACCGAGGAAGGTGTTGGTGCCGTTGAGAATCAGATTGGCCGCGCCGTTTTTGGTCAGCCCGCCGCTGCCGCTGACAATCCCGCCGAGGGTCAGGTTGGCGCTGCCGCCGACATTGAGGTTGCCGCCGAGTGAGACCGCGTTGGTCAGCGCCACTGCCGTGCTGGCATCCAGCGTAGTGCCGGCCGCCGTGGTCAAGGCGCCAGTGCCCAGCGCGGTGTTGGAACCGACAATCAGCGTGCCGGCATTCAGCGCGGTGCCGCCGGAGAAAGTGTTGTTGCCGCTGAGGCTGAGGTTCGCGGTGCCGTTTTTGATCAGGTTGCCGGCGCCACTGACGACACCACTCAGGCCCAATGCCTGCGTGCCGCCAAGGGTCAGATCGCCTGCCAGCGCGACGGCGTTGGCCAGGGTCACCGCCGTGGTCGCATCCAGCGTGGTGCCCGCCGCCGCATTCAGCGCGCCGGTCCCCAGCGCGGTGTTGCTGCCGACGAACAGGCTGCCGGCATTGAGCAGCGTGTTGCCACTGTTGGTGTTGTTGCCGGTCAACGTCAGGCTGGCACTGCCGGATTTGGTAATCCCGCCAGTTCCGGACAACACGCCGCCGAGGCTCAGCGCATTGCTGCCGAGCACGTTGAGCGCGCCGGTCATCGCGATGTTGTTGGCCAGAGTGACGTTGGCGGTGCTGTCGAGACTGGTACCGGCGGCCGTATTCAGCGCACCGCTGCCGAGCGAGTTGTTATTGGTCACCAGCAGGCTACCGGCGCTCAGGGTGGTGGTGCCGGTGAACCCGCTGTTGACGCCGCTGACGGTCAGGCTGCCGCTGCCGGTTTTGGTCAGGCCGCTGCTGCCGCTGATCAAACCGCCGAGGGTCAGTGCGCCAGTGCCGCCGGCGGTCAAGGTGCCGCCGAGGCTGATGGCGTTGGCCAGGCTGATGGTGCCCGGTGCGCTCAACGTCGTCGCGCCGGTGACGTTGAGGGTGCCAGTACTGAACGCCTGATTGTTGCCCAACTGCACCGTGCCGCCATTGAGCGTGGTATTGCCCAAATAGGTGTTGGCGGCGCTGAGATTAAGCTGGCCTGTACCGGCCTTGGTGAAACCGCCGCTGCCGGAAATCACCCCGCTCAGGGTGGTCGCGTTGGTGCCTTGCACCGTCACGCCACCAGCGCCGAGGGAAATCAGATTGCTGATGTTCAACCCGGCATTGCTGGCCTGCAGAGTCCCGCCGTTGGAGGTGATTACGCCGCTGCCGAAGGTGGCGTTGTTGTTGAAATTCGCGACACCGCCGTTGAGCGTGGTCGCGCCGCTGACCAATGGCCCCTGCAAGGTCCAGGTGCCGCTGTTGAGGGTCAGGTTGTTGAAGTTGACGTAGGTCGCGCTCGATGCCGTGCCAGTCCCGGTGATACCGCCGCCGACGCCAACCGGGTTTTGCAGGATCAGGCTGTTGGTGCCGCCCGCACCGCCATCCACCGTACCGGTCGGGGCGAAGGTCAGGTTGATGCCGATCAAACCGCCGAGGCCGACGCTGATCTGTACACCGTCACCGACATTGACGCTGGAACCGGTCACCGCGGTGAAGGTGTTGGTGCTCGCCGCGCCCATCGACACGCCGCCGGTGATCGCACCGGCGTTGGTGAAGGTGTTGCCCGCCGCCGAGGTTTCGAAGGCGATCCGGCCGTTGATCACACCGGTGCTGCTGTTGGTCATGTTGACCTGCGAACCACCGTAAACGCCGATCACCGGGGTATCCGCCAACGTGATTCCGCCGATCGAGAGTCCGGTCGAGGTGATGGTGCCGTTGTTGGTGATGCTGGTGGTGCCGGTTGCCGCGTTGTTAACCGAAAGGGCCAGGCCGTCGATGCTGGTCAGGTTGAGCCCGAGCAGCATGCCCGTACCACGGATGATCCCGCTGGCGTTGTTGAGCACACTGACCGTGCTCGTTGCACCGGTGCCGATGAACGCGCCGCCGCTCAACACCGAGACCAGGCCAAGCAACGCCGGGTCAATCGTGCCGGAGTTGTTCAGGGAGATGTTCACCCCGGTCAGGTCCATTACGTGGCCGCCGAGGGTCGCGTTCATCTGCGCCCCGCTGTTGACGTTGACCGTCAAACCACTGGTGGCACTGGAAAAGTTGTTGAGAAACAGCGGCAGGCTCGGCACGCCGGTACAGGTCACCGTTGAACCCGCCGTGGAGCACGTGGCCAACGCAGGTGCGCTGACGCCGCCGAACAACAGCCCGGCGACACTCAGATGCACAGCAAGGGAAAGAGGGGAAAAGCGCGAAACGAGGGCGACACCAAACCTTGCTTCCACGGGCTACTCCTTGTCGTGGCCAATTTCTTCCTTGAGCGCGCGAAGAGCCGTGCTTATTCCACACGCGAATCAAGACTGCGACGGTCATCACAAAACCGCGTTATTGGGGACAAAGCTAGTAGACGCCCGGCAATGGGGCACGGATTAAATGGTGTTAATACTTTAATACTAGAGAGGTCTGGAATCAGTGTTTCGGCCCGTATCCATGGGTCTTCAGCCTGTCGCAGAACCTGTAGGAGTGAGCCTGCTCGCGATAGCGGAGTGTCCGTTAACGGATACTTTTCTGACACACCGTCATCGCGAGCAGGCGAAGGCCTACAGGGGTTTGCGGTGATCAGGCATACCTGATCAGTCCGTCAGTTAAATTTGCGAATTCATCGATATTTCATGGCATTGAGAAAACTGGTACGCCTTGTGCAAACGTTTGCGTAACGTCAATACCAACGTTTTCGTAACAAAACCGTACAAGCCCACGGAACACGGGCCTTGATCTGTAAAAAAGGACTTTGAATGCCCATCGCACGCCCTTTTCGCGCACCTTTCTCGTGCACGTTTGCTGTTTCCTTGCTACTGACCGGCGTTACCGGACTTCTCAGCCACAGCGTTCTGGCGCAACCGGCGCCAGCCGAAGAATCCGCCCAAGGCGAAGCCCTCAGCCCCGAAGCCAGCCCGCCGAAAAAAGGCGCCTACCTGTCGGACTGGTACAACCAGGACCTGATGCTGATCGGCAGCAAAGACATCAGCTTCGGCCCGCAACCGGCCGACGACATCTATCTGGAATACGAGTACTTCGGCCGCAAAGGCCCGTTCGAACTGTACGGCTATGTCGACATCCCGAAGATCTTCAACATCGGCAACAGCCACGATAAAGGCGTGTGGGATCACGGCTCGCCGGTGTTCATGGAGCACGAACCGCGCATCTCCATTGATTACCTCGCCGGCCGCAGCCTGGCCATCGGCCCGTTCAAGGAATGGTATGTAGCGTTCGACTGGATCTACGACCACGGCAGCCGCAAAGAGAACCGCGCCAACACCCTTTACAGCGGTTTCGGCACCGACATCGACACGCACTCGCGGGTCAATCTGTCGGCCAACCTGTACGGTCGCTATCAGTGGGAAAACTACGGCGCGAGCAACGAATATTCGTGGGACGGCTATCGCGCGCAACTGAAGTACATCGTGCCGATCGACAAATTCAGCAACGGCGCATCGCTGACTTACATCGGCTTCACCAACTTCGATTTCGGCTCGGACATCCACAAGGACAACCCGGCGCGCACGGCCAACGCAACAGTGGCGACCAACGTCTTGCTCTACTCGTTCACCCACTTGCGCTTCACCCTGGTCGGCCGTTACTTCCACAACGGCGGCAACTGGGAGGACGGCAGCGAGCTGAATTTTGGCGACGGCAATTTCCGCGCGCGTTCCAACGGCTGGGGTTACTACGCCGGTGTCGGTTATCAATTCTGAATCGAGGAGTTTTCCATGCAAGCAATGATGCGTTTGACCCTGGCTGGTGCGGCCCTGCTCTCTTCCACCGCATGGGCGGCGGAAGCACCGATGCAACCGAAAGTTGTACTGATCACGATGTTCGCCCCCGAGGCGCAGCACTGGATCGACCGTCTGGAACTGAAACAGGAAATCCGCGTGGCGGGCCTGTCCGCCGAGTACCCGAGCATCCGCTGCAACGCGCAGCAGGTGTGCCTGTTGACCACCGGCATGGGGCAGACCAACGCCGCCGCCTCAACGCTGGCATTGGCCTTGTCGCCGAAATTCGACCTGCGCAAAAGCTACTTCCTGATCGCCGGCATTGCCGGGATCAGCCCGAAACACGGGACTATCGGCACCGCCGCATGGGCGCATTATCTGGTGGAGTTCGGCACGCAATGGGAGATCGATTCGCGTGATGCGCCGTCGACCTGGCCGACCGGCTACTTGGGCATCAACACCAAAGGCCCGGACGAAAAACCGCCGCTGGACTACAAGACCGAAGTCTTTGAACTCAACCCGAAACTGCAGGCCAAGGCGTTCGCCCTGAGCCACAAGGTCGAGCTGAGCGAAAGCAAGGAGTCCGCCGCGTGGCGCCTGAAATACCCGGCGGCCCCGGCCAACCAGCCACCGGTTGTCACCCGCTGCGACACGCTGGCCGGCAACACCTGGTTTTCCGGCACGCGCCTGAGCGAACGGGCCGAGGTCTGGACCAAACTACTGACCGACAACAAGGGCGAATACTGTACGACGCAGCAGGAAGACAACTCGACCTATGAGGCGTTGCTGCGTGCCGGTCGTGAAGGTCTGGTCGATGTGCAACGTCTGGCCGTGGTGCGTGCCGGCTCCGACTTTGACCGCCCTGAACCGGGCGGCAGTGAAGTGGACAACCTGCTCAAGTACGCCGATCAGGGCGGTTTTGTGCCGGCGCTGGAAAACCTCTATCGCGCAGGTAATCCGCTGGTGCAGGACATCCTGAAGAACTGGTCGGCATGGGAAAACGGCGTCCCGCAAACCTAAGCCCAACACCCATCTAATGTAGGAGTGAGCCTGCTCGCGATAGCGGTGTGTCAGTTTAATCATGAGTGACTGATACACCGCTATCGCGAGCAGGCGCACTCCTACACGGGGTTTTGCGGTGGGTCAGGGAATGAGGATGACTTTGTCACCGCTGCCCTGATTGACGTCGGCGTAGCGCGCGAGACCATCAGCCAACGGCACCTCGACCAACCCTTGCGGCAACGGCAGCGAGCCTTCATCGAAGAACCGCCCGAACTGCTCCAGCATCGCCGCACACGCTTCAACTCCATACAACAACGAATTGATCCCGACCACCGAGCCACCCTTGCGATACAGGGCCAGTGCCGGCAGTTGCACATGCCCGTCCACCGGCGCGGCGATGATCGCGATCCGGCCGAAGCTAGCCAATGCCGCCACCGACGCTGGCAACCAGAAACCGGTGGTGTCGAAGATCACATCGGCGCCGCCGCGATACACCGCATTGACTTGCGCACCGAGGTCTTCGGGTTTATCCAGCTGAATCGTCTGATAGCCCTGCGCTTGCAGCTCCACCACTTGCTCCGGGCGCCGCGCCGCTGCCAGCAACTGCGCGCCACGCACTTTTGCCAGAGCCAAAGCCGCCGTGGCCACCGCACCCCCACCGATCACCAGCAAACGTGTTTCAGCCGTTACCAGACTGCGTTCCAAAGCATCCCACGCCGTCGTGTACGGCACGCCGAGGCTGGCGGCCTGAGTAAAACTCAGGTGCGACGGTTTGTGTGCGACGCCGTTGGCCGGCAGTTTGACGAACCCGGCGTGGGTGCCATCGGCGAAAAACCCCAGCTCACGACCGGTGCCCCAGACCTCCTGACCGATCAACGCCTGCGGGCCTTCGACGACGACACCAGCGAAATCGCGACCGGGAATTCGCGGCAGCGTGGTGTAGGGAAAACGGCCGAGGACGTTTTTCACATCGCTGGGATTCAGGCCGGCAGCCTTGATCTGTACCAGCACTTCGTCAGCGCCGGGTACCGGGGTCGGCACCTCGACATAGCGCAAGGAAGACAGGTCGCCGGTTTTATCGAATTGCAGTGCTTTCATGGGGACATCCACCAAAGGAAAAGAGGAAATTCAGGACAACCAACCCGCGACCAGCTGTCGGCCCATCGGCCACAACTGTTCACCGGCCAACATGCCGAGCAAACCCACCAACGCGATGGCCGGTGGCGCGGGAGAACGGAAATCCAGCGCGCCGTACAACAGGCCGACGCCCAGACCGATGGCCAGCGAAATCAGGTAGTTCATGGGGAGGAACTCCGCCGTTTGAAGGGAATGGGCAGAGTCTAGGGAATCGGCGGGGATGGCATCGGCCAAGGACTTCTGAATTTCGGACAAGTATCAGATGCACACCACAGCCCCCTGTGGGAGCGAGCTTGCTCGCGAAAGCGGTGTGTCAGTCCACTCCCCATTCACTGGTACACCGC
>NZ_JBSVXS010000114.1:0-16839 GCF_054070155.1 Pseudomonas sp. SDT291_1_S447 | reverse complement strand
ATGTTTGACGCAAGACACCTCGGTCGGCTCCCTCTCCTAGAGGGAGAGGGGACTGATTGGGGGATGTTGTAGAAATACGCCGACGTGAAAGATTTCTGCCGAATCCATAATCGACTTGATTTTTCAGGTCGATGTAAAACGCCAGACACCGCGGTCGGCTCCCTCTCCTAGAGGGAGAGGGGACTGATCGGGGGATGCTGTAGAAGTACGCCGATGTGAAAGATCTCTGCCGAATCCTTAATCGACTCGATCTTTCAGGTCGATGTTTGACGCAAGACACCTCGGTCGGCTCCCTCTCCTAGAGGGAGAGGGGACTGTTTGGGGGATGCTGTAGAGGTACGCCGATGTGAAAGATCTCTGCCGAATCCATAATCGACTCGATCTTTCAGGTCGATGTAAAACGCCAGACACCTCGGTCGGCCCCCTCTCCCTCCGGGAGAGGGCTGGGGTGAGGGTGCTGTTGATCTTGACCTCAGGCCACCTGAGCCTTCAACGCCCGCCTCAACGCCACCAACAATTTCACAATCTCCTGCGGATCCAGTCGCTGCGGCACTTTTACGTCCATGTTCTCTTCCCTGTTATGTAATTGGCCGGGGGGAGTCTGGCCAAAAGCTGTTCATCCTTGGAGGGCTTTCGTGAAAAAAAGATCCGTCCTACAGCGCAAAGGAAAATAGCCTTCTTATTCCTTCCCGGCAAACCCACAGGATAGTTTTTTGGGTGATATCAATATGCTTTAACGGTATTTAAATTCTTGTTTTTATACCTATAAAGTCGGTGCTTGCCGGACAGCCATCCGCTGTCCATGGACTGCACCACCGTCGCTTACCGAGCGATGTCCAGGACGCGTCATGACCTTCGATTACGCTTTTATCCTCAGCACCCTGCCGGCGTTTCTCAAAGCCGTGGGCGTGACGCTGCAGGTCGGATTCATCGCCATTGGCACCTCGCTGCTGGTGGCGCTGCTCAACGCGACGATTCTGGTGTTCCGCACGCCATATCTGCAAAAACTGGTCGGCCTGTATGTGGAGCTGGCGCGCAACACACCGCTGTTGATCCAGTTGTTCTTCGTTTACTTCGCCTTGCCGGCAGTGGGGGTCCAGGTTTCCGGTTTCACCGCCGCGATCATCACCATGACCTTCCTCGGCGGCGCTTACCTCACCGAAGTGTTGCGTGCCGGCGTCGATGCGGTGCCGCAGGCGCAACTGGAATCGGGGCGTTCGATTGGCCTGTCCCACGGCCAGTTGCTGCGCTACGTGATCCTGCCGCAAGCGGGGATTCTCAGCCTGCCGTCGCTGTTCGCCAATTTCATTTTTCTGCTCAAGGAAACCACCGTGGTCTCGGCGGTGGCGGTGCCGGAAATTCTCTACACCACCAAGAGCTACATCGCGCTCTATTACAAAACCTACGAAATGCTCGCCGTGCTGACGCTGATCTGCGTGCTGTTGTTCTTGCCGCTGTCGTTGCTGCTCAGCCGTCTGGAAAGGAGGCTCCAGCATGGCCAGTTCGGGTCTTGAGTTGCTCTGGGTGTCGTTGCCGCAATTGGCCAAGGGCGCCGGACAAACCTTGTCGATCTCGTTTCTGAGCATCGCCATCAGCACCGTCGGTGGCGTGCTCTACGGCGTGTTGCGCACGCTCAACGTGACATGGCTGAACGCGATTTTGCGGGTGTATCTGGAGCTGTTCCGGGCGATCCCGGTGCTGGTCTGGTTGTATCTGTTGTTCTTCGGTCTGCCGATTTTCTTCGGCCTGAGCATTCCCAGTTTTTGGTGCGCGGTGCTGGTGCTGTCGCTGTGGGGCGCCAGCGAGGTCGGCGAAGTGGCGCGTGGTGCGCTGCATTCGTTGCCACGCGGGCAGCGTGAAGCGGGGCTGTCGATCGGTCTGAACACCGCGCAACTCTACGGCTACGTGCTGCTGCCGCAAGCGCTGAAACGCATGACGCCGCCGACCATCAACGTCTACACGCGAATCATCAAGACCAGCTCGCTGGCGGTGCTGATCGGTGTGGTCGACGTGATCAAAGTCGGCCAGCAAATCATCGAGCGTACTTACGAATCGGTGCTGATCTACGGCGCTTTGTTTCTGTTTTTCTTTTTCATCTGCTACCCGCTCTCGGCCGCCTCGCGCGTGCTGGAGCGGCGCTGGACGCAAGCATGAGCGCATTGATCGAGTTTCACGGTTTCAACAAATTCTATGGCGAGCAGCAAGTGCTCAACGGCATCGACCTGCAGGTGCAGAGCGGCGAAGTGATCGTCATCCTCGGCCCCAGCGGCTGCGGCAAAAGCACCTTGTTGCGTTGCCTCAATGGCCTGGAAGAGGCCCACAGCGGCAGCCTGAAATTTCTCGGCCGTGAACTGCTGGACAAGGCCACCGACTGGCGCGAGATCCGTCAGCAGATCGGTATGGTGTTCCAGAGTTATCACCTGTTTCCGCACATGAGTGTGCTCGACAATCTGCTGCTTGGGCCGCTGAAGGTGCAAAAACGTCAGCGCCGCGAGGCGCAGCAGCAAGCCGAAGCCCTGCTCGAACGCGTTGGCCTGGCCGACAAGCGCGACGCTTTCCCGCGTCAGCTGTCCGGCGGCCAGCAGCAACGCATCGCCATCGTCCGCTCGTTGTGCATGAACCCACGGGTGATGCTCTTCGACGAAGTCACCGCGGCCCTCGACCCGGAGATGGTCAAGGAAGTTTTGCAGGTCATTCAGGGCCTCGCTCGCGAAGGCATGACCCTGTTGATCGTCACTCATGAAATGGCCTTCGCCCGTGCGGTGGCCGACCGCATCGTGTTCATGGATGCCGGGCGCATCCTTGAACAGAACCCGCCCGAGATTTTCTTTACGAACCCGCAAACCGCACGCGCGCAGCAGTTTCTGGAGAAGTTCTCCTTCGTTGCAACACTGCCAAAAACGAATCCGACAAAGGAACTGGAACTGTTATGAAAACTGCCGCTTTTTTACTGCCCCTGCTCAGCCTCGCCTTGCTCGCCGGTTGCAGCAAAACCGAAGAACCGCCAAAGCCGAAAGTCGCCAGCGAAAGCGCTGCGCCGGCTGGTTATCTGGACAAGATCAAGGCTCGCGACAAACTGATCGTCGGCGTATTTACCGATAAACCGCCGTTCGGTTTTGTCGATGAAGCGGGGCGCTACGTAGGTTTCGATACCGACATCGGCCGGCGTTTCGCCAAGGATCTGCTCGGCGATGAAAACAAGGTCGAGTTCGTTGCCGTCGAGCCGGCAAGCCGCATTCCGTTCCTGCAAAGCGACAAGGTCGACCTGATCCTCGCCAACATGACCGTCACGCCTGAGCGCAAGGAAGCAGTGGAATTCACCAACCCGAACCTCAAGGTTGCGGTGCAGGCGCTGGTGCCGCAAAGCAGCTCGGTGAAAAACCTTGATGACCTGGCGACCCGCACCACCATCGTCACCACGGGCACCACTGCGGATATCTGGCTGACCAAGAATCACCCGGACTGGAAACTGCTCAAGTTCGAGAAAAACTCCGAATCGCTGCAAGCCCTGGCCAATGGTCGTGGCGATGCCTATGCGCAGGACAATCTGGTGCTGTTCAGCTGGGCCAAGCAGAACCCGGGCTATCGCGTGCTGGATGAAAAGCTCGGTGCCGAAGCGCCGATTGCGCCGGCGGTGAAGAAGGGCAATATCGAGCTGCGTGACTGGGTGAATACCGAGCTGGCCAAGCTGGGTGAGGAGAAGTATCTGCTCAAGCTGTATGACCAATATGTGCGTAAAGAGCTGAGCGATGACACCAAGCCTGAGAGCGTGATTGTCGAGGGTGGCAAGTGGCAGGGGTGATTGCCTGTTGAATCGGTGGTGAGGCCTGCCCCTCACCCCAGCCCTCTCCCGAAGGAGAGGGAGCCGACCGAGGTGTCCTGCGTCATACATCGACCTGAAAAACCGAGTCGATTATGGATTCACAGAGTCATTTTCAGGTCGGCGTAATTCAACAGCATCCCCAGTCAGTCCCCTCTCCTGAAGGGAGAGGGAGCCGACCGAGTTGTCTTGCATCGGACATCGACCTGACAAACCGAGTCGATTATGGATTCACAGAGTCATTTTCAGGTCGGAGTAATTCAACAGCATCCCCAGTCAGTCCCCTCTCCTGAAGGGAGAGGGAGCCGACCGAGTTGTCTTGCATCGGACATCGACCTGACAAACCGAGTCGATTATGGATTCACAGAGTCATTTTCAGGTCGGAGTAATTCAACAGCATCCCACAATCAGTCCCCTCTCCCGTAGCGAGAGGGAGCCGACCGAGGTGTCTTGCATCAGACATTGACCTGCGGAAACGAGTCGATTGTGGATTCACAGATGCATTTTCACGTCGGCGTCACTCTTGAGCATCCCCCAATCAGTCCCCTCTCCCTCTGGGAGAGGGTTAGGGTGAGGGGCTTTTGGCTGGAACGCTCAATCCGGCCAATTCCACGCCGGCTCATCCAGCACCCCCTGCCCGACAATCCCGGTCTGCCCCAGGGTTTTCTCCAGCACAATGCAATTGCATTCCGGATCTTCCTGCAACGCCGAAATCAACCGCCGCGCATGCGACACCACCCACACCTGACACTGCTCGGACGCACGAATAATCAACCGCGCCAACGCCGGCAACAGATCCGGGTGCAGGCTGGTTTCCGGTTCGTTCAGCACCATCAGCGACGGCGGCCTCGGCGTCAGTAGTGCCGCAACCAACAGCAGATAACGCAACGTCCCGTCCGACAGCTCCGCCGCCGACAATGGCCGCAACAAACCTTCCTGATAAAACTCGATGGCAAACCGTCCACCGGCCTGCGCTTCGATATGCACCCGCGCGCCAGGAAACGCATCGGTAATCGCCGCACGCATGGCATCGCCGTCACCAATCTCGATGATGGTCTGCAACGCCGCCGCCAGATCACGGCCGTCGTGATGCAGCACTGGCGTGTGCGTACCCAATTGCGGTTGGCGCACCGGTGCATCGGCATCGCTGCGAAAGTGATCGTAAAAGCGCCAGCGACGAATGAACTCGCGCATCTGGAACACTTCCGGTGAGCTGCGCAGGCTGCCGACTTGGTCGAACAGGCTGTCAAAGTTCGGCGTGTGTTGCGCCAGTACATCCCATTGGCGCTCGGTACGTGCACGAATCATCGGGCCGTCACGATCCACCAGCAGGCTGGCGGGACGGTAGAGCGCACCGGCCCAGATGCATTCGCGCTTGATCTGCGGGTCGAGGCTGAAGCGCGAGGGGATCGGCCGTGAATGTTCGGGCAACATGAAGTGCCCGTTGGAATCGGGCAGGCCGAGGCTGATCGAATAACTGAAATCTTCTCCGGCGAACCCCAGGCGCAGTCGCTTCACAGCCTGACGCACCGTCGACTGAATAGGCACTTCGCCGTTGCGCATACGCCGGCTGATGGTTTCCGGCCCGGCCCAGAAGGTCGACTCCAGCCCACCCTCACGGGCCAGCGCATTGACCACGCCACCCTGAGCGGTTTCCGCCAGCAGGCGCAAGGCTCGGTATAGATTGGATTTGCCGCTGCCGTTGGGGCCGGTGATCAGGTTCAGCCGGCCGAGCGGGATCACCAGTTTGTTGATCGAACGGTAATTGGCCACCGCGAGAGTATTGAGCATGGAATTCCTTCTCTTCAGGCGCCTATTGTAGGAGCTGCCGAAGGTTGCGATCTTTTGATGTTGTTTTTAAAAGATCAAAAGATCGCAGCCTCCGGCAGCTCCTAGAGGAAATATGGGGGACGAACGGGCGAACGTTGAACCCTGTTCTAAGCTCACAGTCGTATCGTCACTTGCACGTTCGTACACAGGAAGGAGTCTGCATGGCGAGTCTCGGTTTGAAAACAGCGGTCGTGCTGAGTCTGCTCACCTTGGTGACCGCTTGCGGCGAGAAAAAAGCCCCCGCTGAGTACCTGCCACGGGTTTTTGTACAAGAGGTCAAGCCCACGGATTACGCGGCTTCGGTGACATTGACCGGTGACGTGCAGGCGCGCGTGCAGACCGAACTGTCGTTCCGCGTCGGCGGCAAGATCATCCAGCGCATGGTCGACGTCGGCGATCGCGTCACCGCCAAACAAGTGCTGGCCAAACTCGACCCCAAGGATTTGCAGACCAACGTCGATTCGGCTCAAGCCCAGGTGGTCGCTGAACAAGCCCGGGTGAAACAGAGTGCCGCGGCGTTCGTGCGCCAGCAAAAACTCCTGCCCAAGGGCTACACCAGCCAAAGCGAATACGATTCCGCCCAAGCCGCGTTGCGCAGCAGCCAGAGCGCCTTGAGTGCGGCGCAGGCGCAATTGGCCAACGCCAAGGATCAGCTCAGCTACACCGCGTTGATTGCCGATGCGCCGGGCGTGATTACCGAGCGCCAAGCCGAAGTCGGCCAAGTGGTGCAGGCCACGGCGCCGATTTTTTCGTTGGCCCGCGACGGCGACCGTGACGCGGTATTCAACGTCTACGAATCGCTGCTGGCCGAGCGTCCTGCGGATCCGTCGATCGTCGTCAGCCTGCTCGATAACCCTGCCATCAAAACCACCGGTACGGTGCGTGAAATCACTCCGGCGGTGTCGGCGCAGTCCGGCACGGTGCAAGTCAAAGTCAGCCTCGACAGCCTGCCACAAGGGATGCAGCTGGGCTCGGTGGTCAGCGCCACTGCCAAGGGCAGCGGCAAGTCGGCAGTCGAATTGCCATGGTCGGCGCTGACGAAAAACATCAGTGATCCGGCGGTGTGGATGGTCGACGATAAAGGTGAAGCGCAGTTGCACAACGTGACCGTCGGCCGCTACCTGATCGGCAAGGTCATCATCAGCGAAGGCCTCAAGGGCGGGGAGAAAGTCATTGTCGCCGGTGGCCAGTTGCTGCATCCCGGCATGAAAGTCGAAATCGCTGAAAACACCTACAAGGGTCTGCAACCGGGAGCACAGCCATGAAGCGTCTGGGGCTGTTATCCGTGGGGATGTTGCTGGCGGCTTGCTCGAAAAGCGAGCCACCTCCGGAGCCGGTACGTCCGGTGTTATCGGTCAAGGTTCAAGCGTTGAGCGAGGAAAGCCTCGGGCGTTTCGCCGGTAGCATCCAGGCGCGTTATGAAAGCAACACCGGTTTCCGCGTCGGTGGCCGCATCGCCAGCCGCAACGTCGATGTCGGTACCGAAGTGGGGAAGGGTACGCTGCTCGCCACCCTCGATCCGTCTGATCAGCAGAACCAATTGCGTTCGGCCCAGGGCGACCTGGCCAAGGTTCAGGCGCAACTGATCAATGCCCAGGCCAATGCCCGCCGTCAGCAGGCGCTGTTCGATCGTGGCGTAGGAGCGCAGGCACAACTGGACATCGCCACCACGGACTTGAAAACCACCCAGGCCTCGCTGGACCAGGCACGGGCGGCGGTCAATCAAAGCAAGGACCAGCTCGGCTACACCGAACTGCGTTCCGACCATAAAGCCGTGGTCACCGCATGGAACGCCGAAGCCGGGCAGGTAGTGACGGCGGGTCAGCAGGTCGTGACCCTGGCGCAACCGGACATCAAGGAAGCGGTGATCGATCTGCCGGACACCCTGGTCGATCAGATTCCTTCCGACGTGGTATTTCTGGTGGCCGGGCAACTCGACCCGAGCATCAACACCACGGCAATCCTTCGCGAGATCGAACCGCAGGCGCAAAGCGCCACACGCACTCGTCGCGCACGCCTGACGCTGGCCGAGACACCGGACGGTTTCCGCCTCGGCACGGCGATCAGCGTGACCCTCAGTTCGGCGATCAAACCGCGCATCGAATTGCCGGCTACCGCTGTGCAGGAGGTCGACGGCAAACCACGGATCTGGGTCATCGACACCCAGAGCAAAACCGTCAGCCCCCGCGACGTCAGCGTGATCAGCCGCACCGACAGCAGCGTGGTGCTCGCGGGCGGCGTGAAGAACGGCGAGCGTGTGGTCAGCGCCGGCGTCAACAGCCTCAAACCCGGACAATCGGTAAAACTTGACGAGGACAGTCAATGAAAGGCTCTTTCAACCTCTCCGAATGGGCCCTCAAGCATCAGTCATTCGTCTGGTACCTGATGTTCGTCGCGTTGCTGATGGGCGTGTTCTCGTACTTCAATCTGGGCCGCGAAGAAGACCCGTCGTTCACCATCAAAACCATGGTGATCCAGACCAAATGGCCGGGCGCGACCCAGGAAGAAACCCTCGCGCAGGTCACCGACCGCATCGAGAAAAAGCTCGAAGAACTCGACTCTCTCGACTACGTGAAAAGCTACACGCGCCCCGGCGAATCGACGGTGTACGTGTACCTGCGCGACACCACCAGCGCCAAGGACATCCCGGAAATCTGGTACCAGGTGCGCAAGAAGATCGACGACATTCGCGGGCAGTTCCCCCAAGGTATTCAAGGGCCCGGGTTCAACGACGAGTTCGGTGATGTGTTCGGCTCGGTCTACGCCTTCACCGCCGACGGCCTGACCATGCGCCAGTTGCGCGATTACGTAGAACAGGCGCGGGCCGAGATCCGCAATGTACCGGGGCTGGGCAAGATCGAAATGATCGGCCAGCAGGACGAAGTGATTTATCTGAACTTCTCTACCCGCAAACTGGCGGCGTTGGGTATCGATCAGCGTCAGGTTGTGCAGAGCCTGCAATCGCAGAACGCCGTGACCCCGGCCGGTGTGATCGAGGCCGGCCCTGAGCGGATTTCCGTGCGCACTTCGGGGCAGTTCGCCTCGGAAAAAGATCTCGCCGAGGTCAATCTCAAGCTCAACGACCGTTTCTATCGTTTGGCTGACATCGCCGACATCACGCGCGGTTACACCGATCCGGCTACCCCGGAATTCCGCTTCGACGGCAAACCGGCCATCGGTCTGGCGATTGCCATGCAGAAGGGCGGCAACGTTCAGGAGTTCGGCAAGGCGTTGCACCAGCGCATCGATGAACTGACCGCAGACTTGCCGGTTGGCGTGGGTGTGCACACCGTGTCCGATCAGGCGGTGGTGGTGGAAGAAGCGGTCGGTGGCTTTACCAGTGCCCTGTTCGAGGCGGTGATCATCGTGCTGGTGGTCAGCTTCATCAGCCTCGGCGTGCGCGCCGGTCTGGTGGTGGCATGCTCGATTCCGCTGGTGCTGGCGATGGTGTTTGTGTTCATGGAATACAGTGGCATCACCATGCAGCGGATTTCTCTCGGTGCACTGATCATCGCCCTCGGCCTGTTGGTGGACGACGCGATGATCACCGTGGAAATGATGGTCACGCGCCTGGAAATGGGCGAGAGCAAGGAGGAGGCCGCGACGTACGCGTACACCTCGACGGCGTTCCCGATGCTAACGGGGACGCTGGTGACGGTCGCCGGTTTCGTGCCGATCGGCCTCAACGCCAGTTCCGCCGGTGAGTACACCTACACGCTGTTTGCGGTGATTGCCGTGGCCATGATTGTGTCGTGGATTGTCGCGGTGTTCTTCGCTCCGGTGATCGGCGTGCACATTCTCAGCGCCAACGTGAAGCCCCATGACGCCGAGCCGGGCCGCGTCGGGCGTGCGTTCAATGGCGGTCTGTTGTGGGCGATGCGCAATCGCTGGTGGGCGATCGGCATCACCGTGCTGCTGTTTGTCCTGTCGATTTTTTGCATGCGCTTTGTGCAGAACCAGTTCTTCCCGGCATCGGACCGCCCGGAAATTCTCGTCGACCTGAACCTGCCGCAGAACGCCTCCATCGACGAAACACGCAAGGCCGTCGACAAGCTGGAAGAAACCCTCAAAGGCGACCCGGACATTGTGCGCTGGAGCACCTACATCGGTCAGGGCGCGATCCGTTTCTACCTGCCGCTCGACCAGCAATTGCAAAACCCGTACTACGCACAACTGGTGATCGTCAGCAAAGACTTCGAGGCCCGGGAGGCACTGAGTCAGCGCCTGCGCGAGCGCTTGCACAAGGACTTCGTCGGCATCGGCAGTTACGTCCAGGCGCTGGAAATGGGCCCGCCGGTGGGGCGGCCGATCCAGTACCGGGTCAGTGGCAAGGACATCGATCAAGTGCGCAAGCACGCCATCGATCTGGCCACCGAACTGGACAAGAACTCGCACATCGGCGAGATCATTTACGACTGGAACGAGCCGGGCAAAGTCCTGCGCATCGACATCGCCCAAGACAAGGCGCGCCAGCTCGGGTTGTCCTCCGAAGACGTGGCGAACCTGATGAACAGCATCGTCAGCGGCGCGCCTCTGACCCAGGTCAACGACGACATCTACCTGATCAATGTGGTCGGCCGGGCGGTGAATTCGGAGCGTGGTACGCCGGAAACCCTGCAGAATCTGCAGATCGTTACGCCCAACGGCACATCGATTCCGTTACTGGCGTTCGCCACTGTGCGCTATGAGCTGGAACAGCCGCTGGTGTGGCGTCGCGACCGCTTGCCGACCATCACCATCAAGGCCTCGGTGCGCGACGAGATCCAGCCGACCGATCTGGTGAAACTGCTCAAGCCATCGATTGATGCCTTCGCCGAGAAACTGCCGGTCGGTTACAAAGTCGCCACCGGCGGTACGGTCGAGGAAAGCGGCAAGGCCCAGGGACCGATCGCCAAGGTCTTGCCGTTGATGCTGTTTTTGATGGCGACGTTCCTGATGATCCAGTTGCACAGCGTGCAGAAGATGTTCCTCGTCGCCAGTGTCGCGCCGCTGGGACTGATCGGCGTGGTGCTGGCGCTGGTGCCGACCGGCACGCCGATGGGCTTCGTGGCGATTCTCGGGATTCTCGCGCTGATCGGCATCATCATCCGCAACTCGGTGATTCTGGTGACGCAGATCGATGAGTTCGAGAAGAAGGGCTATGCGCCGTGGGACGCGGTGGTCGAGGCGACCGAACATCGGCGTCGGCCGATCCTGCTGACCGCAGCGGCGGCGAGCATGGGCATGATCCCGATTGCCCGCGAAGTGTTCTGGGGGCCGATGGCGTACGCGATGATCGGCGGCATTGTGGTCGCAACGTTGCTGACGTTGCTGTTCCTGCCGGCGCTTTATGTGGCTTGGTACAAGATCCGCGAGCCGAAGAAGGACGCTTCGTCATCGACCCACTGAGTGTGTTTGTTACACCTTTGGGAAAGGTCTGACTTACAACTGTGATGCCTTGCGTTACCGTCCTTCCTCCATTTGGAGGAGGGACGCCTGATGTCGACTGTCACTTGCTGGTTGCGCCAACTGCTGTTAGTGGCCGGCCTGTGCCTGTCGCCCTCATCGCTGGCCGACATCCTTTTGGTGAACCCGCTGTGGCGCGTACAGCTCGACCCCGCAACCCTCGCCGTGCGAGTCACCCCGGCCAACGGCGCGACTGTGCAGGCATCGACGGGCGTCGCTGCGCACAGGATCAGCAACCTGGTGCAACGTGACAATCGTGTCGACTGGCAATGGGACGATGGCGCCTGGTCAATCAGCGTTGATCTCGATCAACGTGACCTGAACTTCTCGATCACCGCACGCGCCCCGGCTGAACTTGAGTTCTTGCGCCAGCCCGGCAATGCCATGGGCAAGGGCCTGATCTGGCCCTTGGCCGAGGGCCATTATGTGCCGCGCGGCGATCCGGTGTGGCAGGCGTTTCTGGTGAGTCAAGGGGTGCTCAATGCCACTCAGGATATGAGTCTGCCGATCTGGGGCGTCGAGCATAAGGGATTCAGTCTCAACTGGTTGCTGAGCAACCCCTACAACAATCAACTGCTGTTCAGCGCTGAGGGCGATGCGCTCGCTTTGTCGGTGCGGCATCAATTCACCTCACTCAAGCCGTCGACAGCGCTGACGTTCAGCCTGTTTCTGGGTGACGCCGAGCCGCTGGCCGGTGCCAAGCGCTACCGACAATGGCGGATCGACACCGGCCGTCACGAAAGCCTGAGCAGCAAGCTTGAGAAAACACCGACATCGCGAAAGCTGTTGGGCGCCAGTCATGTCTACCTGTGGGGTAACGATCTGCTGGGGCAAAAGGATGTGCGTGACTGGCCGGCGTTGCTAGGCAAGTTGCGCGGCCAGACCTACCTTGCCGGTGCGTTGCGCGGCGGCATGGATACTGAAGCCTTGCAACTGCTCGCCACGCAGACCGTGCTCAATCGTTATCAGCAAAGCATTCTGCTGCGCAGCCTCAATCGGGCGCTGAACACTCAGGCGCGCAAAACCTGGCAGGCCCGCGCGGTGCCGGACATGCAAGCACTGGTCAACGGTTACGCTGCCCTGCGTGGCCAACTGGCCCGCGAATTCGCCGGTGCCGTCACAGCCAGGCCCGAGCAATGGGGCAGCACCCTGTCGCTGGACTCCATTGCGCAATTGCAAAACGCCGGGCTGTCGCGCTTGTGGCTGGGTCTTGGTGAGGGGTGGGAGGGCGGGCTCTGGCATCCCGAGGCGGTTCGAGCAGGCGTGAAGGCCGGGTATCTGCTGGCGCCATATGATTCTTACGAGACGGCGCTGAGTCGGGATGAGAACCCGGACTGGACCACCGCGCATCTGGGTGACACGGCTTACCGCGAGTGCGCCATCGTGCTGGAAAATCGCACGCTGAAAAGCGGTTTTCAGCAATCAGGTCACTACACCGACCCACGTTGCGTGCGCCCTCTGCTGGAGAAACGAGTCAAAGCGGTCAGCGTCGCCGCTGGTTTCAACAGCTGGTTTCTCGACGCCTACGCCACAGGCATGGTGTTCGACAGCTACCGTGCGGATGCCCCAATGACACAGGCACAGAACGCCGAAGGCAATGTCGAGGCGTCGCGCTGGATCAATGAAGTGCTGCAATTGCCCAGCGGCTCAGAAGACGGCAATGCAACGACGGCCCAAGGCGTGCTGTTCGCCCATGGCATGCAGACACCGGTGATCGGCTGGGGTGATGCCGACATGAGTAAAAACCCGGATTCGGAATACTTTGTCGGCAAGTGGTTTCCGCCGGAGCAACCGGCCGTGTTCTTCAAATCCGTGCCAATAAAGGAACCATTGCGGCGCATTCACTTTGACCCGGCCAGCCGTTTGCCGCTGTATCAAGCGGTGTTCCACGGCTCGCTCATCACCACCCATCACTGGTTGTTCGACAGCCTTAAATTGAGCAACGCAAGGGTGGAAAACGAACTGACGCAATTGCTTTACAACGTGCCGCCGCTGTACCACCTGAGTGCGGCGACGCTGGCGCAGCGATTGCCGCTGATGGCCCGCCAGGACGCATTCTTCCGTCCGCTGCATGAGCGCCTGGCGACGCAGGCGCTGACCGGTTTCCAATGGCTGAGCGAAGATCGGCGGGTGCAGCAGACTTCATTTGAAGACGGCACTCGGCTGCTGGCCAACTTCGATCCAGCCCCGCGTGAAGTGGACGGTCGGACCCTGCCCGGCGAGAGCGTCACGCTGCTGCTGCCGGAAGGTACCGTCAGCCACTACCGGGTGCAGGCAACTCCCTGACTCAGCCTTTGCGCCAGACGCTGGCCAACCACGGCTGCTGCTCGCGCGGCAGGCCGGCGGGACGGAAGTAGTGTTCCAGTTCGACGAATCCGGCGCGGGCAAGCAGCCCGCGCCATGCCTCCAGATCGTGATACGAGCCATAGCGCGGCCCGTTCCAGCCCTCGCGGTTATCCCCGCGCGGGTTAGAGCTGAACAGCACACCGCCCGGTTTCAAGGTATCGCGCAGCTGTTGCAAAACCCGTGGCAATTCCTGCAATGGCACATGAAACAGCACCGCGTTGGCGAAGATTCCGTCGAAGCGTTCAGCCGGCAGATCGAGTTTCAGAAAGTCCTGTTGCAGCACCTCGCATCCACTGTCCTCACGGGCCATTCGCGCAAACTCTTGGGAACCGTCGAGACCCACGGCGATGTGCCCCATACGCATAAACGTCTGCAAATCCCGCCCCGGCCCGCAGCCGAAATCCAGAACCGTGAACGGCGCCACACCTTGAATATGCCGCAGCAGCGCATCGATGTTCTGGCTGACATCGTGGTCGCGGGTGCCTTCACGGAAGTCTTCAGCCACCGAGTTGTAGTGGCCGAGGGTGGTGGTGGTGATCTGTTCGAGATCGTTGGGGGTCTGCTTCATGGTGGGGATACGCGGGCAATTGGGATTTGCCGAATATACGCCATCGAGTTCGGGGCTGCTGCGCAGCCATTCGCGAGCAGGCTCGCTCCCACAGGGGAACGCATTCCAAATGTGGGAGCAAGCCTGCTCGCGAAAGCGGTTTCAGAGGCGCGGCATGATTCCGGATGAGCTCAGCGCTTGTTCAACCCCCGCGCCAACCGGTCCCCACCCAACTGAATCACCGCCACCAGAGCCACCAGCAACACAATCACTGTCAGCATGATCTGGCTGTCAAAGCGCTGATACCCATAGCGATAGGCGATATCCCCCAACCCACCCGCGCCAATCGCCCCGGCCATGGCCGACGAGTTGATCATCGTCACCAGCGTAATGGTGAAACCGCCGACAATCCCCGGCAGCGCTTCCGGCAACAGCACATGCCAGACGATATGCCAACGCCGGCAGCCCATCGCCTGCGCAGCCTCGATCAAACCATGATCAACCTCGCGCAAACTCACTTCAGCAATCCGTGCAAAGAACGGCGTGGCGGCAATCGTCAGCGGCACGACGGCAGCCCAGACACCGTAGGTGGTACCGACAATCAAGCGGGTAAATGGAATCAGCGCGACCATCAGAATCAGAAACGGGATCGAGCGGAACAGATTCACGAACGCGCCCAAGGCACGGTTCAACACCGGGGCCTCGTAGATCCCGCCCTTGTCGCTGGTGACCAGAATCACCGCCATGGGAATCCCCACCAGCAGCGCGATCAGCGAAGATACGCCGACCATCAGAAACGTATCGATAAAGCCCTGCAGCAAGCGATCAAACCACATAACCCACTACCTCCACTCGCTGCGCCCACGGTGCGGCGCGCTCGCGCAATTGTTCGGCGCTGAACGCTGAGTCGCTGACAGCCAACAACAGTTGCCCCAGCGCGTGACCCTGAATCCGTTCGACGCCGCCCTGAAGCAATTTCACCCGCCCGCCGAGCGCGGCGAACAGTGCGCCCAGATCCGGCTCGTCGCTGGCACTGCCGGTGAATTGCAGGCGCAGCACCACAGCGGCGTCGGAGGAGGGCGGCTGCGTCTGCAAACGGCTTTGCAATTCTTCCGGCAGCGCGTGTTGCAGCGGCGCGAGCAAGGTCTGGCTGACCTCATGCTGCGGATTGCCGAACACTTCCCAGACTGGGCCTTGCTCGACAACCCGCCCGTGCTCAAGCACGACAACGCGGTCGCAGATTTCGCGGATCACCGCCATCTCGTGAGTGATCAGGACGATGGTCAGACCCAGGCGTCTATTAATTTCGCGCAGCAGGCCGAGGATCGACTGGGTGGTCTCTGGATCGAGCGCCGAAGTGGCTTCGTCGCAGAGCAGAATATCCGGGTCATGCACCAGCGCGCGGGCGATGCCGACACGCTGTTTCTGCCCACCGGAAAGCTGCGCCGGATAAGCCTTGTGCTTTTCCTCCAGGCCAACCAGTTCGAGCAGTTCGCGCACCTTTTTTTCACGTTGTTCTTTCGCGACGCCCGCGACTTTCAGCGGCAGTTCGACGTTCTGCCAAACCGTCTTGGCCGACATCAGATTGAAGTGCTGGAAGATCATGCCGATGCGCCTGCGTAGCGCTACCAGACGGTCTTCATCGAACTCGCCAATGTCGACCTGATCGATCAAAACCCGCCCAGACGTTGGCTGCTCCAGACGATTGATCGTGCGAATCAGCGACGACTTGCCGGCGCCGCTGCGGCCGATGATGCCGAACACTTCACCGCGCTGAATCGCCAGATCGATGCCCTGCAAAGCCGCGACCGGGCCTTGCCGGCCGTTGTAGGTTTTGCCCAGACCGATGAAGCGTACGTGGGCGCGATTCAGCTCGGGGTGCAGCTCGGTTTTTTCAGCAGTGTGTGGTTCTGGAGTTTCCAGTCGCCGTTGGATCGCGGCCGTCATGCTCAGCTTTCCCAACCGGCTTGATACAGCTTGCCGTGAGCCTTATCCAGTGCCGCGCGAACGGCTGGTGAGTGCTGGTAGATGTCGACGAACTTGATCAGGCGCGGATCGGTTTTGCTCTTCGGCTGGATGACGAACTGGATCACGTATTCCTTGTGGTCGAGACCGTCGAACAGCAGCGCGGAACCTGCATCGAAGGTCTTCGCCAAACGGATGTAGGCGGGGTAACCCTGGACCAGATCGGCGTCGTCGTAGGCGCGTACCAATTGCACGGCTTCGACTTGCAGAATTTTGATCTTTTTTGGATTAGCGACGATGTCGTCTTCGGTGGCCTTGTAACCAACGCCCGGTTTCAGTGTGATCAAGCCGGCCTTGGCCAGCAGCTGCAGGCCGCGACCGCTGTTGATCGGATCGTTGGCGATGGCGACGCTGGCGCCTTCGGGCAACTCGTCGAAGCTTTTGTATTTTTTCGAATAGAGGCCGACGTTGTTGATGATCCCCGGGGCGAATGGCACCAGATCAAAACCCGACGCGGCTTTGGCGTTTTCGAGGAACGGGATGTGCTGGAAGTAGTTCACGTCGATGTCGCCGGCGGCGAGGCTGACGTTCGGTGCGATCCAGTCGGTGAACTCCACCAGTTCGACTTTCAGGCCTTGCTTGGAGGCTTCTTCGACAGCGGCTTCCAGCGGGATGGCGAAGGCGGCGGTGGTGCCGATTTTCAACGGGGCATCGGCGGCGAAGATGGCCGAGCTGAACAGGCCGAGGGCCAGGGCCAGTGCTTTGACTGGGTGGGACAGGATTTTCTGGGTCATGATGGTTTTTCCAGTCAGTGCATGAAATTTGTGGTGTTTGTTATGGCCTCATCGCGAGCAGGCTCACTCCTACATTTGGAATGCGTTCCCCT